>PWKM01000003.1 GCA_003559755.1 Planctomycetota bacterium | reverse complement strand
GGGGTGTCCATCCGCCATCCGGTGGCCACCATCGGCCAGGCGCGCCGGCTGGGATGGGGCAGTCGGATGGTGCGGTCGAGCCGCTCGATGTGGGCGACGTCCGAGGCCTCGTCGATCGCCTCCCGGACGCCGATCGCCCGGACGAACGACCAGTCGTGCTCGGCCAGGTCGGCGGTGAACAGCCCGACGTACAGGGCGAGCACGACCCAGAAGACGGGGTTGAGCAGCAGCATCAACGACAGGCCGCCGACCGCGTTGAGGAAGTTGAACATCCCCCAGGGCCGGAGCTGCCACAGCGTTCGCAGCGGCCGCCGCATGTGGGTCAGGTGGGTCTGGATGTACCCCTTGACCCAGCGGGACCGCTGGCGAATCCAGTTCCCCACCTGCGAGTTGGCCTCCTCCCAGGTCGTCGAGTCGATCACCTGGGTCTGGAAGCCCATCTTGTGCAGCCGCATGCCCAGGTCGCAGTCCTCGGTCACGTTGAACGGGTCCCACCCGCCGACCTCGCGAAGGATATCGGTATGGAAGTGGTTCGACGTGCCGCCCAGCGGGATCGGCGCCCGCAGGGCGTGGAGGCCCGGCAGGTAGAGCTCGAACCACGTGGTATACTCGATCATGAAGAACCGGGTGAGCAGGTTCTGCGTCGGGTTGTAGTAGTTCAGCTTGGCCTGGAGGCAGATGGTGCGGCCGCGCTCCTCCCGCTGGAACGGGTTCCATCGGCGGAACCGGCGTCGGGCCTCGAACTGCTCCTCGGCCCTCCGGAACCCGATGATCGCCTTCTTGAGCTGGTCCGGCTCGGGCCGGTCCTCCGCGTCGTAGATCACCGAGTACTCGCCGCGTGCCCGGGTCAGCCCGTGGTTACAGGCCTTGGGCTTCGTCCTCGGCTGCGAGTCGGGGCAGATGATGACCTCGCAAAAATCGGGCAGGCCCGCCTCGCGGACCGCGTCCAGCGTCTCGGGGTCGTCCGGCTCGAGCAACAGCTTCACGTCCAGCTTGTCCTTCGGATAGTCCATCGCCGCGATGTGGCGGACGATCTTGTTGACCACCTCCGGCTCGCGGTACAGGGGGACGAACACCGTGTACACCGGCAGGTCGTCGTCGTTCAGCTCGGCGACCTCGCTCTCCGAGACGCGGATGTCCCACCGCCGGATGATCGACAAGAAGATGGAGACCAGCTTGTAGCCGATCACCACCAGGTAGAACAGGCACACCACGTGCACGAACAGCAGGAAATACAGGTAATCGGCGACGAACAGCAGGGCCAGCGCCGCCAGGACCAGCGGATACCAGACCTTCTGCCGCCGGGAGAAGACGTAGTTCGACGTGTCGTCGGGGTGCTTCTCGAGGAAGGCGGCGATGGTTTTCTCTTCCTTGATCCGGACGACCTTCGGCGGATGGAACCCCTCCTCCGCCGGCCCCCCTGCCGCCGGGGCAGCGGCCAACGACTCCGAGGTGTCGCACAGCGGGCAGCCGTCCCGGGCCTCGGGGATTTCGGCCCCGCACTGTTCGCACACGTTCGGCTCCGCCGTGGCCGCCGCCTTGCCGTCGGGCCGGGCGCCGATGATGTCGAACCGGATGGTTGACATCCCTATGTGCAGTTCGTCGCCGTGAGCGATCGCGGCCCGCTCCACCGGCTCCCCGTTGAGCAGCGTCCCGTTCAGACTGCCCTGGTCCTCGATGAACCACCGGCCGTCCTCGTGGTGGATGCGGCAATGCTGGCGTGACATCTCGGCGTCGATGATTACCAGGTCGGCCTGCTCGCCCCGGCCGATGACGACCGGGCCGTCCGAGTCGATCTCCCATTGCCGGTCGCACTCCGGGCCGCCGGTTGCCGTTAGAACCGCTTTCATTAGACCTCCGACGGCGCAGGCCGGGGCCGACCGCGCCGTAATTGACCGGTATCTCAGTGTAAGAAGCGATTATAGACCGCCCCGGAGAATCAGTCAATGCAGGCGGGCGGCGGCCAGCATCAAAGAAAGAGTGCATTTTACGATGTTCCTGCACGTTTCCGGTGTCCTCGGTCGGAATCATTGTGGTTGCCCGGTCCGCCAGATATAATTCCTCGGTCCGACTAGGCAGTGCAAGCGAGTGTGAACGGGCTGATTTTTCGTTTGACAAACCGGTGTCGCCGGGACAGAATGCTCGCGGCCTCCGGTGTCGCGAGAGGGAGGGCGGGCGCCTGCTCTCAGAACAGGGTCAGCTTGTGCCCCGGCATCGAAGACTTGAGACTGAAGGGAGCCGAAGATGTGCCGAATGAAATGGATCGGGCTGGTCGGGATACTGGGAGTCTTGAGTCTGGCTGGTTGCCGGTCAACGGATGGTCTTCGGGGCCTCCCCGACAACGTCTGGGTCCTTCGCCACACCCAGACGCCGAACATCGTGTGGGAATCGGGGATCGCTTACGACCCGGCGACCCGGGTGATGGTTCGGCATGGCGGGCATGTCTTGGGCAGTTACGCCCAAACGAATTACACCATCCTCTATCATGTGCCCGAAAACCGATTCTCGTGGTCGACCGCGCCCGCCCGACCACAGCGGCGCTGCCTGGTCGACGTCGAGTATGTCGACTCGTGCCAGAAGGTGGTCACCGCGCACGGCGGGTCCAGCCACGGATCAATGCCACAGGGGATGGTGGCCGGCGAATACCGCTCGGTCGGCTTCTCAGACCCCCGGGGGCCGTGGCTGTACGACGTGAAGAACGACACCTGGGAGGACTGCCGCACCCTGCCGCCGCTCTGGGCGCGAGCGGCCCACTCGTGGCTGGCCTACGATGCCAGCTCCGATTTGCTGGCCAGCTTGAGCGGCAATAACCTGGTGCTGTTCTCCCCGCGCGTGAACCGGGTGTTCATCCGCCCCCTGCCGGAGGAAGTCGGCTCGCGGCTGGGCCACGGGCTGGCGGCGGACCCGATCAATCGCAAGCTGGTGCTGTTCGGCGGCTCTCGAAATGGGGGATGGGTCTGGGTACGCGGCGACCGGACCCAGGCGTATGAGGACCACGTTCAGAACGACACCTGGCTGTATGACATCGCCACCGACGAATGGTCCCGGGCATCGCCCGAAGTCGTCCCGCCGCGCGGCATGCCGATGGTCGATCACATCTCCATCCCCATGATGTTTCATCCGCCCAGCGGAACGGTGCTGATGCTGCAGCAGGACATCGACCGCCATGAGCCGGATAACACGAAATGGCCGCCGTCCAAGCTGTGGAGCTTCGACGTGCGGTCCGGCGAATGGGCCCTCGTGCCGATGGAAGGGCCGCCGGCGTTCCCGGGCCTGCTGACGTATGCGTCGCACGAGGACGTCGTGATCCTGCGCGGCGGCGGGCGCGATGGCGTCCAGGGCGAGCGCATACGGCCCGCTCTCAGCCGCCAGATCCGGGTCGCCCGCGTCCGAGTGCCCGGCCGCGACACACTCCCGCCGCCCCACCCCGAACGTGTGACGGCGACGACCGCCGACCAAAGTGTGATCCTGACCTGGAATGCCAGGCGAGGCACACAATACGATGTCTATCGCGCTCCGGCCGACCCGTTCCCCGGCGAATACGTCAAATTGAACGCCGATCCGGTGAGGGCCGGGCGCTATGTCGATTCTTCGGTCCAGCCCGGCCAGGTGTATGCGTACCGCGTTGCCCGGCGGGGCGCAGTCCGGCATTCGGTCCCCGCGTTCAACCAGCCCTGGCGGCCCGGCGGGCTGACCGTCTCGGTCGAGTCCGAGCAGCGCGTCGTCCTGAACTGGACCGAGAATGACGAGCCGGACATCGTCGGCTATCATGTCTATCGCGGGATCGGGAAGGAGATCGAGACGGGCGGCGTCCGCCTGACCACGAACCCCCTGACCGAGCGAACATTTGTCGACGAGGCGGTGGACCTGAGCGACGGCGTGGGATGCAGCTATTATGTCACCGCCGTGAACCGCGGCGGGATCGAAAGCGGGGCGTCGCCGCTCGCCTACACCTTCCCCGACGCACCGGAGCGGCTGAGGGCTGACGTGGACCACCAGGACGGAGCCGACCGAACGGTGACAGTCCAATGGGACTGGCCGGAGCACGTCGAGGTCGCCGGCTTCAACGTGTACCACGCGACTCAACACATCAACAGTACCGCCAGCCAGGAGTTCCGCGACCTGTGGACGAAACGGACCGATACCCCCGTCGTGGGAAACCAGATCACCCTCAACTTGTCTGGCGGCACAACCCCGCACGATTACTTCTATGTCCGGGCGGTCAACGTGCTCGGCCAGGAAGGATTCCGAACAGACATCTGCTCGCCGACCGACTGGCGGTTCCGCGCCCAGATCGAATAGCCACACGGGGCATGTCGAGCGTCCCATACCCTCAACGTCGCGGCCTGGAATCCGCACGATCCGGGTCGTCAGGGCCTGTGTAAACGCGGTCAGGTCCGCCATCCGCAGACGTCCGCATCGCGACGACAATAATGCCTCACGACAGCCGCGTCCGCCCCCGCCGACGGTCCGGCTCCCGCAATCACAGCATCAGATGCAGTGTGCAGTTTTCGTTGTACCGGCTCGCATTCGATGGAATCGCAAGAAATGGCTTGACAATTTGTTGGAGCCGAACAGAATATACTTGTCCGTGTTCCGGCCCCGGTCGCGAGTGAACATGCCGGAGTTCGCTTTTCTTCGCACGACCGGGATGCCGCCGCATCGCGATGAATGGGATATGCCCGGTTGACGTCCGACCGGCAGAGAAAAGGGAGAGGTGCCATGACGACGTGTCCGAAGTGTGAGTGCGAGTTGGATATTCAACGGGGCTCCGGTTCGGTGACGTGCTCCGGCTGCGGCGCCAGCTTCGACGTGGTCGCAGGTCCCTCGGCGGGACAAGGCCCGACCACACCGCCCCCGCTCCCGCCGCAGTCGTCGGCGGAGACAATCTACTGCACCCTGTGCGGCGAACAGAACCTGGAGAACAACTACCGATGTGTCGGGTGCGGCGAGTTTCTGCACGAGGTTCCCCCGCCCCCCGGAACCGACTTGTCGGAAGACGTTTCCATGAGAATGCTTCTCCCGGTCGGCCGTTCCGGCTGGGCGATTGCTTCCGGCTACCTGGGGCTTTTCTCGGTTCTTGCTGTGCCGGCGCCGCTCGCATTGATCAGCGGCCTGATCGCGGTGAGAGAGATCCGAAGGAACGACAAACTGCACGGGATGGGCCGCGCAATCTTCGGCATTATCGCCGGCGGGATCGGGACCCTGCTCCTCATTCTCGTGATATTCGCTTTCGCTGCAGGCCACTGACGATAACTGGGTCTGGGCCCGGAAGGAGGCAGGCGAAATGTACTGTCGATACTGCGGAACCCACAACAGCGAAGAAGCCCGGGAATGTGCTCAGTGCGGAGAATTTCTCTATCAGATGCCGGACAGCCCCTATTCCGCGCCACAACAATCAGGCAAGGCGGTCGCATCGTTGATCTGCTCGCTCGCCGGGCTTTTTATGTGTTTCTTCGTGGGGCAGATCATCGGGCTTGTCCTCGGTTACGGGGCAAAACGGGAGATAGAAGCTTCTCGGGGGCGGTTGACGGGGGAGGGCCTTGCTGCAGCCGGGATCATCATCGGCTGGGTGGGCATCGGGATCGACGGGCTCCTGGTGTTGATCTGGCTCATTGCTTTATTTGCTTTTGCCGCAATGCCAGCGGCGGGAATGTGAACCGGGGGCCGGCCG
>PWKM01000282.1 GCA_003559755.1 Planctomycetota bacterium | reverse complement strand
GCATTCGTACTCGGCGCGGCCGGCCTACTCGCTTTTCTGGGCATTATGGCCCTTCCACGCCCGGTCTTCATGGGAAGCCCTTTCGTTTTGGGGGTGCTGTTGGCGATTCCCGGATTTGTCGTCGGCCTCATCGCGACGGTCAGAATCAGAAGAAGGGGCGGTCACCTCAGCGGCCGGGACGACCTGGCAACGGCCGGTATCGCTTTGGCCCTGATCACGGCGGTGATGCTTCCATACTTGTCCCCCGCCCATATTCACAGAGGGCCGCCAAGCCCCAAGTTGCGTTGTCGCAGTAATCTGAGGGCGATCGCACAAGCTGTTCAGACCTGGTCAGATGAATACGGGGAGGAAGGGGCCTACTACCCGCCGTCGATGCGGGCGCTCTATGACGACGGCGTTATCGAGGACACAAGAGTGTTCACCTGTCCGGCAACCGGCATCTGGCCCACACCCGATGAGATCGCGGACCATTACGAGTGCCTGCTCGACATCGTGGGCGAGAAGATTCCAACCCGGCTGGTGACGGACAAGTCCGCCGTTCCCCTCGCCTGGGATAACACGGCGGACCGGCACAACGGAATAATAGTTGTCTATTTCGACCAGCGCGTCATGTGGTACCGGGATGACGACGCACTCGAACAGGTCCACCGCGAGGTCGAAGAATGGCTCCGCACGTACGAAGCAGCGAAGCAAGCGGAGGAGAACCCACCTCAGGGCAGGTAACCGCCCTCCTCCCGGATTCGGCCCCGGAGCGTTTCGGTATCGACGGCGTGTACATCGTTGTCCTCGGCCCCGGCGGCCAGCTTCGCGGCGATCCCCGCCGCCTCGCCCATCGCCAGGCACACCGGCATCACGCGGACGCTCCCCTGTACCGGCCGGTCGCAGGAGATCGCCCTGCCGGCGACCAGCACATTGGGCAGGCCCTTCGGGGTGAGGCACCGGTACGGCACCCCGTGCGATTCGCCCGGCTCGTAGCTCGCCTTTCGGTCGTCCAGATCGAGCTCGCCCTTGCGCTCCAGCTCGGTCTCCTTGACCGACCGGTGCACGTCGATGTAGTAGCTGTTGCGGCAGATTTCGTCGGGGAAGCTGCGGCGTGCGACGTAGTCCTCGAAGTCGAGCACGTAATCGCCGACGATCCGCCGGGTCTCGCGAATCCCCATCAGCGAGCCGGTGGCGGCGAGGAACGCGTTGCCGAACGACTCGGGCGCGTGTTTGGCCAGCCCGTCGCGAATTTGCCTCGCCAGCCGGCGGCCGTCCGGCAGCGCCTTCGAAACGCTCCACGGGTCGGTGTTGTCCACGTCCCACAGGTGGCCTGCGTTCAGGCCGACCGTCCCGGGTCCGATCAATTTCGAGATCAGGTGCTTGTCCTTGACGAGCGGGAACTCGTCAGACTCTGCGATCCGGGCGGCAGCGTTATCCGAGTCGAACCGGCGGGCGCGATACACGTTCTCGTGGGCGTAGGTATCGATGTTCGACAGGATGAAGCAGTGGCTGGCGGGCTGGAGGTCGCCCGATTCGTCGCCCTGGGCGAACTCCGCCCCGGCCCACGCCGCCAGGTCGGCGTCGCCGGTGCAATCGACATAGACGGATGCCTTGAGGGCCGACAGCCCCGCCTTGTTGCTGACGACGATGGCGTCAACCGCGCCGGCCTCGTCCATCTCGACGGCACAGAGGGCGGTGTGGAACAGAATCTTCGCCCCCGCGCCGAGCACCATATCGTCGTACACTCTTTTGAGCCGCTCGGGGTCGATGGCGACCCAGTCGACCTGTTCGGGGTTGGCGTGGGGCATTCCGGCGACGGTCTCGCGGAACACGCGCTCGGCGAGGCCACGGTAGATCACCTGTTCTTCGTCCGAGAACGGGCACCAGGCGGGCACCAGCCCGGCGGTCCCCATCCCGCCCAGGCATCCGGTCGCCTCGATCAGCAGCGTCCGGGCTCCCTCGCGGGCGGCCGCGGTCGCCGCCGTGCAGCCGGCTGGTCCGCCGCCCACAACAATCACGTCCCACGAGTCGTCGAGCGGGACCGCCCGCTCCTTCAGCAGATATTCGGCCATCGCATCCTCCTTTGCCGGTTTGCCTTCCACGTATCAGCCCTATTATAGTGGGCGGTGCGGCCGCTGGCAACCGCGTGCGGCGACAGTACCATTGGCGGAACCAGGCGGGCGCGGCTCTCGGCAGTGAACCGGGCGACGTTGCCTACGCCGGCGGGGGGAGGCGGAGCATCAGATCGGCGAGGGTGACGAGGTCGAGCACGTTGTGTTCGAGGCAATCGACCATCTGGCGGGCGTCGCCGGTCCGGACGTACCGGTGATAAGCGGCCGGTATCTCGGCGCCGGGGATGTCGCCGACTCGCCTCCGCCCGCATATCCGCCGCTCGAGCGTCTGGAGCTTACAGTCGGGCAGCCGGTGGCCCCAGACTCGCCGGGCCACGTGCAGCAGGTCGAGGTGTTCGAGGTCGATCGGACACGGGACGCCCGTCGATGCGGCCCGCGCCCGCACGTAAGGCACGTCGAAGCTCTTGCCGTTGAACGAGACCAGCATCCTCCTGTCGGCGATGTCCTGCAGGAAGAGCGAGATGACGCCCGGTTCTTCGGCATAATCGCGGGCGAAATACTGCCGGACGACCAGCCCGCCGGCCTCCCACGCCATCGTTCCGATCAGGAAAAGCGGCGTCGCTGAGAGGCCCGTGGTCTCGATGTCAAAAAACACGAGGTCTTCGGGCGACAGCGGGCCATCGCCGCAGCAGCGGGCGATCCAGCGGCGAGCGGGCGAATGCCCCCCTTCGAGCGCCCGCCGCAGCCGCTCGCCGAGGTCGTCGGCCGGCTCATCGCGTACGCCCAGCCCGTTCGAGATCAGGAACGCCCGGTCACCGAGTTCAGAAACGACCTCGCGGCCCGACACGGCATCGGCCAACCCGATCGGCCGGTCCATCGCCTCCCGATTCAGCTTCTCCAGCCGCTTGCGAAGATCGTCCCGCGCCGACATATTCCGCTTCCCGTCCGTTGCATTCTCGGAGTAATGATTGTGTTGTCAGGCGTCAGATGCCTCTGGCATATTGTATCCGCCCGCCGGCACCTCTCAAGGTTAGAACAGGAGCCGGCATCAGTTCCTGCGCTGGAAACCCCATCGGAAGATATTGTTTCTGGTAATGCTTCCGATCTTGCTTGACAGGCCTTCTGAGGGACTGTATGATTATGACATAAGATTTCATATAGCACACTTCCGTGGCCGAACACATCGAGGACTCTCACCATGAGCATTTCCTCCCGTTTTTGCGTCCCGGTTCTTCTTGCTCTCGCCTGTCTGCTTCTCCCTTCGGCCCAGGGCGGCACAGTTGATGCGGTAGCGACCTTCAACAACGTGGGGATCGTGTACGATTTCGATGTCGCGCCCGGCCCGGGCACAGAGGTATCGGTTTCCATTCGCGAGGCCGATTCGACCGCCGACTATCAGCCGGCGCATCCGCTGTCGCCGATCGGCGAGACCCGGTTCGCCGGCAGCGTGTTCTCGCTGAAGCCGGGGACCGAGTATTCGTTCCGGCTGTCATCGGCCGCCTTTGAGGACGATCACATCCTGTCCGTGACGACCCGGAGCGACTCGTTCGCCGATGCGACCGGGACGGTCTATCATGTCCGGCCGGATGGCGATGATAACGCCGACGGGCTGACCCTGGGGACCGCCTTCGCCACGGTCGGCAAGGGGATCAGCATCGCGCAGGCGGGCGACGAGGTCCGGCTTCACGACGGCCGATACTACGAGGGCGATCTGAACGCCCCACGGTCCGGGACCGCGTTGGAGCCGATCGTGATCCGCGCCGCGCCCGGAGCCAGGCCCGTGCTGGACGGGACCGATCCGACTTTCGCACAGGACTTCAGCCCCGTGGGCAATGACGTTTACCGGACACCGACGGCCGTCCAGCCCCAACACGCATATGTGAACGGCGAACATCTGTTCCGCTACCGCACGCTCGAGGACTTGCAGAACAATAAATGGAACATCCCCGGCTACTATGCGGACGGCGAACATATGTATGTCCGCCTTCCGAATAACGAGCCGCCCGATGGACATGCCGTCACCGTGCCTCGCCATACCACCGGGCTGACCATCCGGAACCAGGACCACGTCCATGTGAAGGATATCGGGTTCGAGTCATACGGGCTTGGATGGTATCCCAAAGGGGTTTACATCGATGGCGGCGATGAAAATCTGATCGATGGCTGCTCATTCAAAAACACGGGCGTGGGCGTGGGGATCAGGCGAGCCGCCCATTTCAACACCATCCAGAACAACACGTTCGACGAAACATCCGTCGGGTCCTGGTCCTTCGAGGCGGTGAAACAGGATGCAGACGATTACGAGACCGGTGCGATCTTTGTGTACGCCAGCGACCAGGCGAACGTGGGCAACGTAATCCGAGGCAACCTCATCCAGAACATGTTCGACGGCGTCCATCTGTACTCGTACAACGCCGAGAGCCCGACGCAAAATCTCGACTTCCACGACAACGTGCTCGTCAACCTCGTTGACGACGCGATCGAAACCGATGGAGCCGGCTCGAACAACCGAATCTATGCCAATCGGCTCTCCGGCTTCCTCACCGGCATCTCGATTGCTCCCGCCCACGGGGGGCCGACCTATATCATGCGGAATGTCCTGATCGGTTGGCGCAACTCCGAGTCCGGCACCTATGAAGGGTACCCGTTCAAATTGAACGTCAGCTCGGATCTGTCCACGAACTGGGTTTATCTCTACCACAACACGGCCTGGTCCGACGAAGAGGACGTGTCGGGGTTCCTGTTCAAGGGATATAGCGACTGGCACGACGTCATCTCCCGCAACAACATTTTCGCAGGGACGGGCTATGCCCTGTGGAGCTGGCCGACCGGAGAGCACGCCGACCATCCCGTCGATTTCGACTACGACAACCTGTTTACCACCGACGATGAGCGGTTTATCAGGTGGGCCGGCGAGGACTACGATAATCTGGCGGACTTCTTCGCCGCGACGGGCCACGAAGAGCACGGCGTATCGCTGCCGCCCGGTTTCATCGACCCGGCGGACGGGAACTTCTACCTCCGACCGGACAGCGGGATGATCGACCGCGGCATCTGGATTCCCGGTATCAACGACGGGTTCTTCGGCGAGGCGCCCGATCTCGGCGCCTTCGAGCACCGGCCGCCCGAGGCCCACATACCAATCCCCGAGCCAAACGCGCTCCTCGGGCTCGGAGTTTGCCTGCTCGGTCTCCGGCGACGGCGGTGATGTCCCGCCGATTGGGGTATCCCGGTGTTCGCGAGCTGACGACGGCTCATTCCCTCCGAACGCGACAAGGGTAGACCCCGATCCCCCACCGGGTGCCCTCACGGAAGCGAAAGAGCTTGACACGCTGCCTTGTATGGAGATAGGGTTGCGGGCAGTGTTTGATGCGGTGGCGTCTCCACGAAGCCACTTTTTGATCAAGGCATATGAATCCTGGGAGGAATTATGGCCTCGAAATATCGGTCATCAGCGCGAAAATCGGAGAGAACCGGTGTGCTCGCGCTGGTGGCGTTCTGTTCAGCATTGGTGGTCGCCCAGCCGGGCCTCTCCGATACACCCCGGATGCGGGCGGTTCGCACGTTCGCCGACAATGTGCTGGAAAAGTGCCGCGACCAGTGGAGCGGAGAGGAGCCGCCCCTGCT
>PWKM01000233.1 GCA_003559755.1 Planctomycetota bacterium | reverse complement strand
ATGGTTATTGTCTTGATCCTGGCTGCCCTGATTATAATTCTATGGTTATTGGCTTGTAGAAATTATATGTGCTGCTGGTAAATCGCGTCCATCCGGAGAACCCGCCGATGTGGTAGGCGCCGGGATTGACGCGGGGGGCGCCCGGGTTGTTCTCGTGCCAAGAGATAGTGATGTCGCCCTCGAAGGTGCCCGCCTCCCGGAGCGTGTCGAGGAACAGGTCTTCGCCCGACCGGCAATACTGCATGGCGAGCAGGTGGGTGTACGAGTAGTAGCAGTTATCCCACAGGATGCCCCGGTGGTCGCCGGCCCGCCGGACCGTTCGATAGCCGTCGCCGAAGTGGATGACGTGGTGCTTGTCGAGGTTCCGCTCGGGGTCGATGACCTCCTTGCGCAGCTCGCGGATCAGCTCGATCTGCTCGCGGAAGCCGTCCTCGATGACCCGCTGGACGTTCCTGAACTCCGGCAGGTAGCCGGGGTAATCGGCCGAGACCAGCCGGCCGAGCGACAGGGTCTCCTGGCAATACCAGCTCGGCTCGCACTTGACGAACAGCCGGTGCTGGAAGTGCCGGGCGGTGTGCTCGTCGTCGGTGGACCGGCCCGGCCCGGTGAACCGGAACAGCAGGTCGTGGGTCTTGCTCATCCCCGGATAGAAATAGACCGGCTCGCCCGGCTCGGGGGCGTCGACCAGGTTGACGATGGTGCCCGCACGGGCCGCCTCGATGCTTTTCGGGCGAAGCTGCCAGAACCACTGGACGGTGGACTCGATCCCGATCCCGTCGTCGTGCCCGACCCCGGCGACGGCCGGCCCCTCGTAGTGTCGCACCTCGCAGGAGTCGAGCCGAGCCCGCTCGTCCGGGGCGACCTCCCGACGGCCCTCGGGGCCGATCAGCCACCGGGATGACGGCTCCTCGTCGCCCGGCATCGACAGGTTGACCGACACGTTCCGCAGGGTGATCTGCTCGTCGGGCCATTCGCCATCGCGGTTGGTGAACACGTATTGAACGCGGACGGCCCGGCTGCCGGCATATGCATAGATGCGGACCTGGTAGTCGAGCAGCGGCTCGCCCTGTTCGTTCTTGTGCTTGCCCTCGACGACGACGGTGGTCCGCAGCGGTCCGGCGTCCTCGATGCGAACGGTCGGCTCGGGGTCGTTTCGTGTGCTGAACATCCCGCGCTCCCCGGCGTCGATGACGAACCCGTCGCCTCCGGCGCCCGGCCCCGCCAGCGGGACTTCCCGGTCGCCGTCCACCAGGGCGACGCGGTCGAACAGGGCGAAATTCGACTTGCGGACCGTGAACCGCATCGTTCCGGTATCGACCCGATAGCTGTCCTCATCTTCAAACACCCGGACCCGATGCTCGGGAGTCGCCAGCGGCCCGCGGGCGGTTGTCAGCGTGTAGTCCAACGTCTCCCCGCCCGCCATCCCGGCCGGGAACTTGACCAGCACCCACCGGATGCTGCCGTCGGTCGGCCAGCGGTTGAGCACGGTGAACTGGGCCGGGACCGGTCGGCCGGCGGAGTCGAGGACGCGCAGTGCCCTCACGTCGCGGAGAGCACCCAGCGGTAAGGGGACGCCCCCCTCGGCTATTTCCATTCCGCGAGGCAGTTCGCTGCGGTTGGTGACGGTCAAGGGGACGTTGAGGTCCGTGCGGGAGGTTGCGCAGCCGACGAGCAGCACACCCGCCAGGAGAAGCGACAGCGGTCTGAAGGTCATCGAGAAACTCCGTGGGCCGGGGAATGTTTTCCGAAACACCTGTGGCCATTGTGGGGGACGCACCGGGGATGTCAAGCAAAGGACCTTTCGAGGGCGACCACCGGAACGCCCGCCCCAGCCCCTACGTATGATAGTCTGCGTTGATGGCGACGTATTCGCGGCTCAGGTCGCAGGTCCACACGGTCGCGGCGCCCTTGCCCAGCCCCAGGTCGAGGTCGATGACGATCTCGGCGGGCTGCATCGCCTGCTCGAGTTCCGCGATGGGTGTGTCGGCGGGGGTGCCCCCCTCGAAGGCGAGCTTCCCTCCGATCCGGAGCTTCGCCAGGCCGGGCTTGAACCGTATGCCGCATCCGGCCGCCTTGCAGATGATCCGGCCCCAGTTCGGGTCCTCCCCGTGCAGGGCGCACTTGACCAGCGGCGAGTTGGCGATGGCCCGGGCGGCCGTTCGTGCCTCGTCCCGGCTCGCCGCGTTCCGGACGTTTATCTCGACGAACTTGGTCGCCCCCTCGCCGTCTCGAACGATCATCTTCGCCAGGTGAGTACAGACGAAGGTCAGTGCCTCGACGAAGTGCCGGTAGGCCTCGCCGCCGTCTGTGATCCGCGCATTGCCCGCCGAACCGTTCGCCAACACGAGGACCGTGTCGTTGGTGCTCATGTCGCCGTCCACGGTAATGCAGTTGAACGAGGCGTCTGCGGCCGCCCGGAGCGCCCTCCGCAGCGGGCGGGGCGAGATGGCGGCGTCGGTGGTCAGGAAGGCGAGCATCGTGGCCATGTCCGGGCAGATCATCCCCGCGCCCTTGCACGCTCCGCCCACGGTCACGACCTTGCCGTCGAGCACGGTCCGGATGGCGATGGTCTTGGGGGCGGTATCGGTGGTCAGGATCGCCTCGGCGAAGCGATCGCCCGCCGTCGCCGCGGGCGAGAGTTCTTCGGCCGCGTCGGCCACACCGACCACCACCTTGTCCATGGGCAGCGGGCGACCGATCACCCCCGTCGATGCCACGGCGACCTGGTCGGGCTCGATGCCGAGTTCCTGGCCTGCGGCGATGGCCATCGCCGCCGCGTCACGCTCGCCGTCTTCGCCGGTGCAGGCGTTGGCGTTCCCGCTGTTGACCACCACCGCCCGGCCGCTGCCCTGCTCGACCAGCCCCCGCGACCAGAGCACCGGGGCGGCAGGGCAGGCGATGGTGGTGAACACCCCCGCCGCCACGCACGGGCGGTCCGAGAGCAGCAGCCCCAGGTCGAGTGCGCCCTCGCTGGTCTTGATCCCACAGCTCACGCCGGCGGCGCTGAACCCGTCGGTCGCGGTGACCCCGCCCTCGACTTTTCTGAATTTCGGTCCTCTTGGCACGTTTGCTCTCCGCTTCTCGTATGGTGGTTGGGTTGTTCGGTGGTCCTTGGTCGGTCAGGGGTCGATCCAGATCGGGCTGGACCAGGCGAGGTCCTCGCCGGTCTGGGTCACCCGGGCGTAGTACCAGGTCGGCTCGTCGGGCGCGGGGTCGTCGAACACCATGTCCAGGTCCTCTCGCCCGCCGATCTTGTGGTGTGCCGGCTCGCCGTTCCGGAAGACCTCGATCCGTTTGACAGGCCGGGTGCCGACGACGTGGACGCGAATGCGGAGCCGGTCCTGCCCGGCCAGCATGCTGCCCATCGGCTGCCCGTTCACCGTGAAGTCCAGTTGGATGCGCTCGCGGGTGGTCGCGTAGCAGCGGCGGTCGCGGAGCGCCTGGAAGACGGCGTCGCGGGTCAGCTCCTCGGCCAGCACCGCGGTCAGCCCGCTCTTGTCGTAGCGTGCCGCGTTCGCCCAGTCGTTCTCCCACAGGTCGCTGCCGGGGTAGCCGAAGTGGGTGTTGCTGCCGCCGATCAGGCCGACTCGGAAGCCGGCGGCGAGGGCGTCGCGGACCCAGCCGCCGGGGCGCGGGGGGCGGCCCGAGCCATCGACGACGGGGAACGTGCAGTCCTGCGTCTCGCAGGCGCCCCACTTCGAGTAGACCTCGACCAGGTCGATTTCATACTCGCCCGGCGCGGCCGTCCACGTGTATCCCTGGCGGGCCGAGCAGCTATGAACGATGCATTTCAGGCATTCCGTCTCCGCCAGTTCGTCCCACAGCGACCGCATGTCTTCGTCCGGCCGGATGGCGCCCGGTCGGAGCCAGTCCCGCTGGGGATGTCGGCTGGTGGGCAGCGGCCCGCTGTCGGTTCGGTAGTACACGCACAAGCTGCCCGGTGTCTGCCCGTCCCAGGAGGGGACCGACCGCTCGAAGCCGAGCAGGGCGGCGAACTCGCCGGGCCGTTCCGCCTCGCGCACGGCAGTCTGAATCCGCTCCCAGCTATCGGATGGGAGCAGGCCGTACCTGGATTTGGGCACGTGATCGACGTAGTCGGTCATCGCACAGAAATCGAGCCCGGCCTCCCGGGCGGACTCGAGGCACGCAGCGGGCGAGCGTCGGCCGTCCGAGCAGTTCGAATGCACGTGCAGGTCGCCCCAGTAGATGTTCATTCGCGGTTCCTCACACACGGGTTGAGGCCGGTTCTGTCTTGTTCCGCCGGGACGATGTCCCTCGTTGGCGGCCGTCCTTATGCGCTGAGAAGCCCGTCGTTTGCGAAGCTTGTATAACTGTGCTCGCCGACGATCACGTGGTCGAGCACTCGGATGCCGATCACGTCGCCGGTCTGCTTGAGCCGTCGGGTGATCTCCCGGTCCTCGCGGCTGGGGGTGGTATCGCCCGACGGGTGGTTATGCACGAAGATGACCGACGCGGCGGAATCGCGGATCGCCGGCTGAAAGACCTCGCGCGGATGTACGATGCTCTGGTTCAAGCTGCCCTGGGAGATGGTCACGTCGCGGATCAGCCGGTTCTTGATGTCGAGCAGCAGGGCGACGAACGTCTCGCGCTTCTCCGGGCCCAGGCGCGGGCCGTACCGAGCGAACACGGTCTCCGCGTTCAGGAACGCGTCGGGCCGGGCCTCCGACGGCTGCCGGCGAACCCGTCGTCCCAGTTCGAGCGCGGCCTTGATCCCGACCGACCTGGCCTGCCCGATCCCGCTCATCTTTTGCAGCTCGGTGGGCGAGCAGCCGGCGAGTTCGCGCAGCCCGCCGAACCGGACCAGCAGGTTGCGGGCGAGGTCGACCGCCGTCAACGCCTCGGTCCCCCCGCCGATGATGATGGCCAGCAGCTCGGCGTCGGTGAGCTGCTCCGGCCCGAGCGAGGCGAGCCGCTCGCGCGGGCGTTCCGCCTCGGGGAGCTGCTTGATGGTCGGCTTCCGCGAGAAGAACTCGCACTGCTCGGCGAGCGGGCACTGGTCGCATTGCGGGGACTTGCCGCACAGGCCCTGCAGGTCGCCGTCGCTCCGGCAGTACGCGGCGAGCACCGCCCGCGCCTCGTCCCCGTCGGCTCCCGCTTTCTTCGAGACCCGATCGACCACCGAGAGAATGGTTTTGCTGGCCGGCGCCTTGCGAGCGCCGCGGGGCAGGATGCCCAACCGGCGGAAGAAGCGGCGCACGTCCCCGTCCTGCGAAAACGACTCGGCCGTCAGCGGGGCCACTGCGGGCGCCGTTGCTGCGACCTCTTCGGCGATCAATGGATATCGAGTCGCCAGTTCTTCTGGAGTCATTTCCTCATTCTCCGCCGGTGAACGAGGATTCTAATTGCGCCCCCGCGGACTGTCAAGAACCACGCCCCGGCGTTGCGGCGGCTCGGTGATGATGCGTTGGAGCAGGGGCGTTCAAAGACCCGCGGCCGCGGAGGCGGCCGTCAGCGGTTGCACGCCCGGCGGACATCCTCGAGGAATGCGGCGGCCTCGTCTTCGGGCATGTCGCCGACACAAAACTGGAACCCGGTGCCGCCGATCTCGTCGCAGATGTCGAGCACCTGGCGGGGCTCGGCTCTGATCTGGCAGAGCTTGCCCGCGTCGCGGATGCGGCGGAGCACGTCGGGCCACTCGGCGGGCGGCGGGGAGCCGTCGCCGGGGACCCATTGGATGCCCT
>PWKM01000310.1 GCA_003559755.1 Planctomycetota bacterium | reverse complement strand
CGATATGCTCGAGGTGATGCTGGCACTGCAACAGCCGGCTCTGGCCGTACATCCGCCCGCCGACGACGAATAGGAGTGAAACCAGGATGAGAATCACGGCCACCACAACCAGAAGCTCGGTCATGGAGAAGCCGCTTTTTCTTGTATGCCGTAACATCGGTCGCCCTCCGAATACGTTCTCGCGCCCACTCTGCAGCTCTTTCAAGACGTTCCGGAGCTGCCGGGGGAACAGTATCCCCTCACCATAATAATAGGCGGGCAAACGCCCGAAGTCAAGGATTTTGGGGCATTCAGTTTGCCGGGCGCCTGCCTATTTAGGGAGCTCGCCGCCTCGGTGGCAAGACGATGTGCTTGAAAGGGTTATGCCGGCTCGGCTCCCCCGGAGGAGGCGGGCCGGCATGATGGTTTGTGTCAGGCCTTTCCCAGGGATTCGCCGAGCCAGCCGCTTTTGGGCACCTGCCCGTCCCAGCGGGCGACGACGGCCCGGTCCTGCTCGACGATGGTGGTGGGAATGTCCCAGACGTCTCGGAACGCGCCCTCGGTCAGGCCGTCGACCGAATCCATGTCGAGGAACTCGACGGGGACCTCGCCGTCCAGCCCCCATTTGTTGATGTAATGGCCGACCTTGTTCTTCGTGGTGGTGCACTTGGCGCAGCCCTTCTTGCCGAAGATGAGCACTTTTGCCTCTGACATCCTTCAACCCTCCCTTATTCTGATACCAAATGAAACGATCCGTCCGTCCTGGTTCTGCTCAGTCCGCTCCGGCGGCGGCCCGGCTCTCTTCTGCCACGGTGTAGCGGCCGCGATGCCGGTCGGCCAGCTCACCGATTTTCGATTTGTTCCAGTTGCTGATGCGGCTGAAATAGCCGACGATCCGGGTGACACCGTACACGTTGGCCGACTCGCAGTCGGGGCACGTGTCGGACAGCCCGAGCGACATCTGGTTGCAGTCGCTGCACACGGTGAACTCGGGCGAGATGGTAAGCTGGGCCGCCTGGGTGTGCCGAAACGTCTTCTCGACGAGGTTGGCGATGCTCGCCGCCGAGGGCAGGTTCTCGCCGACGAACGCGTGGATGATCGCCCCCGACTCGATGAGCGGGTGGAACTTGCTCTGGAGCCGGATGCGGGTGAGCATGTCGACGGGGGCGTCGGCTCGCAAGTGGACGCTGTTGGTGTAGTAGTACTCGTCGTTCTCGATGTCGCCCTGGATGCATTCCCGGGCGCAGGGGAAGTTGCGGAGGTCGATCTTCGCCAGCCGGCGGGCGGCGCTCTCGGCGGGGGACTCCTCGAGCGTGACGGTCATCCCGTGCTTCTTGCCCAGCTCCTTGGCCTTGAGATGCATGAAGGCGACGATGCGCAGCCCCCGCTTGATCGCCTCGGGTCCCTCGTGGAGCTCCTGCCCGGTCATGTACCGGAGGCATTCGTTGAGGCCGAGCAGCCCGATGATGTAGGTGGCCTTGTCCAGGTCGATATACGGCCGACCGTCGAGCGCTTCCTTGCCCACCTGCCACAGGGGCATCGCCGGGGTGGCCATCATCTGCTTGGTGAACTTCCGCTTCTGGAGGTGGGCCTTCATCGCGATCTGCATCATCTTGTCGATCTCGTCGTACAGGGCGTCCATATTGCCGTATCCGGCCCGGTATGCCGCCTGGGGGAGATTGATGGTGACGTTCTGGAAGCCGCAGAACCGCATGCTCTCCGGGTGCTTGAGCATGTAGTTGTCTTCGATCTTGGTCCTCAGTCGGCAGCAGGCGCTGAGGGTGACCTCGTCGCGATCGAACACGAAGTAGGGGCTGCCGTTCTCGGCGGCGACCTGGCAGGCGTAGTGGAAGAGCTCCCGCTGGCGCGGGTCGGTGAAGGTGTCCTTGGTGATGTGGAAGTCGCACTTGGGGAAGGCGAACACGTGGCCGTCGACGTCGCCCGCCCGCCATACGTCGAGCATGGCGCGGGTGAACTTGATCGCGGTCTCCTCGTAGTCGCCGTAGGTCCGCCCGGTCGGCTTGCCCCCGGGCCCGATCGCCTCGATGGAGCGCATGTAGCCGGGGACGCCGGTGTGGATGTTGAAGTCGAGGAACAGGGTCTGCCCGCCCCGCGAGAAGGCGTTCTGCGAGCCGGAGAAGATGAGGTGCTGGGCCTCCTGGCGCATCTGCTCGTCGCTCATCCCCTCGAGGTACGGGGCGTAGAGAACGTTGATGTATCCCACCCCGAGCGCCCCGGCATAATAGGCCTGCATCGAGGCGAGGAACGTGTTCAGATGGCCGGTCAGCGTCCGGGCGTGCTTGGCCGGGTTCGAAGCGGTGTCGAGGTTCTCCAGGTGCAGCCCGTATTTCTTGAGATATTCGAGCGAATGGGAGGAGCAATACACGCGGGTGGGGTAGCCGAGGTCGTGGACGTGGACCTTGCCCGTCCGGTGTGCCTCGGTCACCTCGTCGCTGAAGATGGCATCGAGTGCGAACTGCTTGAGCACGTGCTCGGCGACGGTCAGGTTGATCGCCTCGGGGTTGTTGGCGGTGATGTTGCTGTTCTCGCGGCTCTTGGAGAAGATCAACTGCTCCAGGTCGTAGCGGGGCATCCCGATGATCGCCTGCTTCTTCAGCGTCCGCTCGCAGCCCCGCTCGAACAGCTCGTTGTCGACCAGCTCCCGGATGAGCGTGGTCGAGATGCGGGTGATGCCGGACCGGAAGACCTTCTTCTCGACGGCCCCGGCGACCTCGTAGGCGGTGTCCTCGTCGAGCTCGGCCTCCTTGACCAGAGCGTCGGCGATGCGGCTCTTGTCCCAGGCGAGGAGCTCGTCGCTCGAGCTGGGGTCGACCAGCAGCGAGATGTCGGTCGTGTTGCGGTCGGGCCGGACCGCCTTTCGCACCCGGAGCTTGTCGCGGAGCCGGGCCCGTTTCTGCCGATAGATGATGTAGGCCTTGGCGGTCTTGGCGTGGCCCGTCTCGATCAGGGTCTTCTCCACCAGGTCCTGGATATCCTCGATGCCCGGCGGGTTCTCGTCGCTGTAATGGTTCTCGAGATAGACGGTGATGATCTCGGCGAGGTCGTCGGCCGTCTGCCGGTCCTCGCCGCCCACCGCCGTCGCCGCCTGGAATATCGCATCGGCGATCTTCGAACTGTCGAACGGCATAACACGGCCGTCACGCTTCACGACTTGGTTCAGCACAGACATTTGTCCCTCCTCTTCACTTCTCCTCCCTTGTACTCTGCAGCAGTGGCCGCAGCTCCTCCAGAAACTGGTTGATATCCTTGAACTCCCGATATACCGACGCGAACCGGACGTAGGCCACGTGGTCGATCTCCCGCAGCCGGGCCATCACCAGCTCGCCGATCTCGTGGGTGGCGATCTCGTTGTCGGGCTTCCGGCATGCCTGCTGCTCGACCTCCTCGACCAGGTCCTCGAGCACGTTGGTGGGCACCGGCCGCTTCTCGCAGGCCTTGAGGATGCCGCCGAGCAGCTTCGACCGGTCGAACGGGACCCGCGAGCCGTCCTTCTTGATCACCCGCAGGGGCACGTCGCCCGGGCGCTCGTAGGTGGTGAACCGCTTGCCGCAGGCCAGGCACTCCCGCCGACGACGGATCGCGAACCCGCCGTCGGCCGACCGCGAGTCCACCACCTTGTCGTTGTCGCGCTTGCAGAACGGACAGATCATGTCGGATCGACCTCGGTCGGATATGAATGCAGGATTCGGCCCGGCAAGGACTTACGGGAAGCCCGGAACCAACGCCGGAACATCAAAAAAACAACTTGCCATAGGCAAGGGTATAGGCCGCGTTATATAGTATTTCCGGGCCCGACAGGCCCAACATCTTGTGGAGAGCATTCTATAACACCGCAATCGACAAAGTCAACCACATTTCCGGATTTTTTGCCGAAATATTTGAGAATGATGAGCAGAGTGTTTGCCCGACGGCGGGGCCGGGGAACCAACCGCCGCAACCTCAATCGGTTACGACATCGATCTCGACCTCGGCCTCGGCGAAAATTTCTTTGGCGAGCGGGTCGGGATAATCGCCCGCGGTCACCACGCGGACAACCCCGGCGTTAATCGCCATCTTGGCACACAGCGAGCAGGGATACACCGTCGCGTACAGAGTCGAGTCCTCGGTGGTCACCCCGAAGCTCGCCGCCTGGAGAAAGACGTTCATCTCGGCGTGCAGCCCGCGGCAGAGCTCGTGTCGCTCGCCGGAGGGGACGTTCCGCTGCTCGCGCAGACAGCCGGCCTCGGTGCAGTGGGACAGCCCGCGCGGGGCGCCGTTGTAGCCGGTCGCCAGGATGCGGCGGTCCCGGACCAGGATGGCCCCGACGTGCCGACGAAGGCAGGTCGAACGGGTCGCCACCTGGCGGGTGATGTTGAGGAAGTAGGTGTCCCAGCTCGGTCGGTCATTCGGCATTCGGTTCATCTCCCTTGGGGCAGGACGGCGGTCTTGATGCCGTCGTGCCCGACCAGTGCGGCCAGAATATCGTCCAGCCGGTCGAGCGGAAGCTCGCCGGTGATCAGGTCGTCGCCGGTCACCGCCCCGCCAGCAATCAGGTCGAGCGCCGCCCGGACGTGGCGCGGGGTGTGGTGGAACACGCCGCGAATCTGGACCTCGTCGTAATGGATGGTCGAGGCGTCCACGGTAATCCGAGTGCCCGACGGGCAGCCGCCGAACAGGTTGGCCACCCCGCCCTTGCGGACCATCCGGACCGTCGCCTCCCAGGTCTGGGGCAGGCCGACCGCCTCGATGGCGACGTCGGCCCCGCGCCCGCCGTTTGTCCGCTCCCTGACCGCCGCCGCGGGGTCGTCGAGGTCCGCGACGTTGAGCGCGTCGTCGGCCCCCAGCCGCATCGCCCGTTCCAGTCGGTCGTCCCGGACGTCCGTCACCAGGACCCGCCCCGCCTTGCGTGCGGCGAGCCGGACGAACAGCAGCCCGATCGGGCCCGCCCCGTTGACCACCACGGTGTCGCCCAGGCGCAGGCCGGACCGCTCGATCCCGTGGACCACGCAGGCCAGCGGCTCGACCAGTGCGGCGTCCCGCGACGCCACCCCCTCGGGGACGATCAGCAGGTTCTTCTCCACGATGGGCGCGGGCACGTCGATATACTCGGCGAACGCCCCGCTGAGCCGGATGAACAGGGCCTCGCACATGCTCGGGGCACCGCGCATACAATAGAAGCAGGCCCCGCACGGGGCCGAGTTGGCGGCGACCACCCGCATCCCCGGCCGGAACCGCTCGACCCCCGCCCCGACCTCGGTGACCGTCCCCGCGAACTCGTGGCCGAAGATGAACGGCGGCTCGAAAAGCGGATGCCCGCGGAGATACATCTTGCGGTCGGTCCCGCAGGTGAGCGCGACATCGACCCGCGCCCGCACCGCGCCGGGGCCGAGCGGCGGGAGCGCGACCTCCTGAAGCTGCACGTCCTCCGGCCCGAGAAACATCGCCGCCTTCATACTGATCGCCCTTGTATCTCCGGGAATGGCCCTCTCGGCGGCACATTATGGGCAGACATACCGCCGAAGTCAACGACCACATTCCCCCGGCCGGAAGCAACGCGGCTTCATTTTGCACCGCATCGGCGACTTCTGTTCTGGCGGGGGGCAGGCGGCCCGGCGTGTCAGCCGTTGGTCGTCCTGGCGAGCCGCCGGAAGTAGTCGATGGTGTGTTCGAGCCCCTCGGCGAGCTCAACGGTCGGCTCCCAGTCGAGGGTTTGGCGGGCGGTCGT
>PWKM01000077.1 GCA_003559755.1 Planctomycetota bacterium | reverse complement strand
TGATACAGGCAGGTCGAACGAGGGACAGAGCTGCGAACAGATTAGCACACCGGCGGTATTCAACAAGTCAGCGTCCTCCAGTCATTCCCGGCGTCGGTCCCGGATTAAGTCAAAATAGGCAAGTGCGTTCTCGACGGGCACGTTCGGCGGGATGTGGTTTCCCACGGCAATGAAATATCCGGGGCAGCGGCGTCCCAGCTCGATACAACGCTCGACCTCGGCGGCGATGTCGGCTTTCGTGCCGAAGGTCAACACCCGCGTGTCCACGTTCCCGATGACCACTTTCGTCCGGCCGTACCGCTCGATGATCCCGGCCAGGTCGGTCTGCGGCTCGCAGAAAAAACCGTCGGTCCCGGCATCGGCGATATCGTCCACGAACGCATCCATATTCGCGTCCGAACAGAACAGCACGATCTTGCCCGCGTCCTTCAGCATCCGCCACAGTACCCGGTAGCGGGGGAACACGTACCGCCGGTACCAGTCGGGATGGAAGACGGGGCCGTGTTTCCACACGATGTCGTCGTGGGCGATGAACACGGGCGCCGACGTGCGGGCCCACGCCTCGTAGTTGGCGTGCGAGATGCGATAAAAGCCCTCGAGCACCCGGTCGAACCGATCGTAGTCGAGTGGTGCTGCGGTGAGGAACATCTCCCAGCCGAACGTCCGGACGCAGGCCGAGAAGAGCGTCTTGTAATAGCCCCCGGTGAACACCAGCGTCGGGTGGTCGGCCTGGCCGGTCCGGTACCACTTCTCGAACAGTGCGGCCCGCTCGGAGACGTCCGGCAGGCCGTATTCCTCCACCGGGTCGAACGCGAGGACCTCCTCGGGGGTGTGGAACGGGCATCGGACATCGTCGTCGAAATCGGTGCCGTTCTCCTCGAACTCGGCGTGGCCCATGTTGGTGACACGCCCCGCCCATTCCGGGCCGTCGTTCGTTCGCCACAGGAGGTCGTAGTCGGTCGCCTCGTAGAACCGCGCCCAGGCGGCGGGATCGTCGCGCGGGTCCAGCCCGGTGACCGCCCGGACCAGCCGCGGGTGGGAGCAGTATTCGACGTGCGGGATCGTCTCGGGCATATCGAGGTGCAGTGCCCGCCATCCACGTTCATAGCTCATCCCAGCGCTCCTCACCTGCCTTCGGTGCTCGCGTTCGGCTCGTTTTCATCATATACCATGCGACAAATGAACGTCAATCCGGATGACAGGGCAGATCGAGGCCGGGCTTCACTCGGGGCAAGGCGAGTCCGGACGGCGCATGATCCCGCATTCACGGCCGCAACGGAGTCGGTCGGGGTTGACATGTGAGTACCGGGTCTGGTAGGGTGGATTCTTTTGGAAGGCCAATCGGGCCGTCCGATCAGAGATAGATAGCGAAGTCGCAATTTTGTGAAAGCGATCCTTTCGGACATTCATGGCAACCTGGCAGCTCTGTCAGCGGTAATGGAGGACATCCGCCGCCGGGAGATCGAGGAGATCGTCTGCCTGGGCGACGTGGTCGGCTACGGTCCCAGCCCGCTCGAATGCCTGAGAGTCGCTCGGGAGTTCGACATCTGCATCCTCGGGAACCACGAGGAGGCGGTCCTTTTCCGTGCCGGCTCCAAGGATTTCCGGATGAAGGCCGAGATGGCGATCACCTGGACGAAGGAGCAGCTTTTCGATAAGGACCCGCAGGCGGGCGATGAGGCGTCGACGTTCCTGCACAGTCTTCAGGAGACATACGAGAACGGTGAAGACCTCTACGTCCACGGCTCGCCGCGAAAGCCGCTCCGCGATTACGTCTACCCCAAGGATGTTCGCAACCGGGCAAAGATGAATGAGATATTCGACCGGGTCGAGCAGTTCTGCTTCTGCGGCCATACCCATCTTCCGGGCGTTTTCACCGAGGACAACCAGTTCATTCATCCCGAAGACCTGCCGATGAGCGTCTATCTGACCGGGACGGAGAAGGCGATGATCAACGTGGGCAGCGTGGGCCAGCCGCGCGACGGCGATATCCGGGCCTGCTACGTGACCTTCGACGGCGACGCCGCCGTGTTCCGCCGCGTCGAATACAACGTGGAGCAGACCGTCCAGAAGATATACGCCAGCCGGGGGCTTGATCGGTCGCTGGGTGATCGGCTGAGAGCAGGGAAATAGTGCACGACAAGAACACCATCATCGGGCTGATCGTCGCGTTCATCGCGCTGATGCTGTACATCCATTATGTCGTGCCGATCATCAGCCCCCCGCCGGACCCTCCGCCTCCGGCAGAGCCGGAACAGCCGATCACACACGAGGAAGAGACGGTGCCGGAGGTCATCCCCACGCCTCCGGACCCGGAGCCGGACCCGGAGTACCCGAGTCTCCCCGAGGTGGTCGACCCGCTCGACGAGCAGCCGCTCAACGAGGAAATCCGGATGGAGAGCGAGTTGTTCGTGGTCAAACTGACCAACAGGGGAGCCGCCATCCGGAGCGTCCGGTTCAACCGCTACTATACCTATCCGGGCCGCGACGAAAAGCTGCAACTGATCACCGAGATCGAGGAAGGCGTCCCGTCGCTCACCATGCGGCACATCGAAGACCTGGGCCGTCTGGACGAAGTCGTCTGGGAGCACCTGACCCCCGACCGCGACCCGGAAGCCCGCCCCGTCGTCGAGTCGTTCCGGGCGCGGGTCCCCGAGCTGGGCGTCGAGGTGATCCGGACATATCGCCTGTACGAACCCGGCGCATTGACCGAGGAGGGCGAGGGCGAGGTCGAGCCGGGCTACGACATAAAGGTCGATATAACCGTCACCAACCTCCGACCGGAGACCGTCGAGTTCAAATATCTATTGCGCTCGGCGGCCGGTATCGTGCCTCAGCCGGAGGGGCCGCGTCGTTACCACGAGGACCCGTACCGTTCGGTCGAGCAGCGGGAGCTCGAGCTCAGCGAGTCGCGCGATGTCGAGGCAATCGTCGGGCGGATCCGCAACAACAACCGGGTGGACCTGGGGACATACGATCCGGACGACCGGTATGAGGTCGATGTCGCCCCGGCATTCCTCGGGGTCAAGAATCGCCATTTCGTGGCGGCGCTCGCCCCGGTTGATTTTGGCCGCGGGATCATCGACATCCACTTCGCGAGTATCGCCCAGCACAACGTCACCGCCGACCTCGAGACTCCACGCTTCGAGCTGGAGCCGGGCGACAGCGTCACTCAGCACTACTTCTTTTACGTCGGGCCGCGCAAGCCGGATGTCGTCGCCCCCTATGCCGATTACGGCCTCGAAGCCATCGTGCACTACAGTTGGCCGGCCACGGTCACTCGGTTCCTGTCGTGGATGATGCAGGTACTGTACCGCATCGTGCCCAACTATGGGGTAGTGATCATCCTGCTCACGTTGATCATCCGGGGGGCGCTCCACCCGCTGACGGTGAAGAGCCAGAAGTCGATGCACAAGATGCAGAAGCTGCAGCCGCTGATCCAGGAGCTCAAGGAGAAGCACAAGGACGACAAGCAGAAGCAGCAGCAGGAGATGATGCAGTTGATGCGAGAGCAGGGGGCGAGCCCGCTCGGCGGCTGTCTGCCCATGCTCATCCAGCTCCCCGTTTTCATCGCCCTGTTCGGGGTCCTTCGCTATCATCCCGAGCTGCGCCACGCACCGTTCGCACTGTGGATCAACGACCTGTCGATGGCCGACCACATGATCGTCTTCCGCGATTGGGAAGTCCCCCTGCTCGGGTGGCGTGCCATCAACCTGCTTCCGTTCCTGTGTGCCGGGCTGATGATGGCGCAGCAGCAGATGTCGCCCAGGAGCGACAACCCCCAGGCGCGGCAGCAGCAGAAGATGATGATGTTCATGCCCCTGTTCCTGCTGTTTGTGTTGTACACGGCGCCTTCCGGGCTGATGCTCTACTTCATGATGAGCAGCTTGTTCGGGGTGATCGAACAGAAGTACATCAAGCGGCATCTGGAGGCGGAGAGCGAGGCGAAAAAAGCAGCACCGACGGTCCCCGTCGAAAAGAAACGGCAGAAGCTCTCGCCACAACGCCGGAAGAAGCGGCGTCGCAAGTAGCCGGCGTCCCCTTACCCCACTTTGAAGATGAGCCCGGCGGACCGCTCCGCGCTCTCATCCTCCGGGCGGCCGTCCGGAGAAAAGCATTGACGAGCGTGCCCCGCTCGCATAAGATGTTGCACCGACGTGGGTGGTCGCGGGCGACAACCTGTACGCCCGCACCGGATATCCGATCAGGCAGAAGCCGGTCATTTCGACACAAAGACAAAAGGGAGACGATTATGGAGCTGCCAGCCGCTTTGACCAAGACCAACCTCGAAGGGGTCACCCTGCTGCGCCGGGGCAAAGTCCGCGATATCTACGAACTCGACGACCGGCTGCTGATCGTGGCGACCGACCGCATCTCGGCCTTCGATTCCGTACTCGGTTCGGGCATCCCGCTCAAGGGCAGAGTCCTCACCGAGCTGTCCCTGTTCTGGTTCGACACGCTCGAAAACGCATCGGCCAACCACCTGGTTACCGCGGATGTCGATGAGATGGGCGAGGCCGTCGCCCGGTACGCCGACGAACTCCGGGGCCGGACGATGCTGGTACACAAGGCCGACGTCGTCCCCGTCGAGTGCGTCGTCCGCGGCTACCTGGTCGGATCGGGCTGGAGCGACTACCAGGAGTCCGGGTCCTGCTGCGGCGTCGAACTGCCGTCCGGCCTGGTCCAGGCCGACCGGCTCCCCGAGCCGATCTTCACCCCCGCCATCAAGGCGGAGAGCGGGCACGACGAGAACATCAGCTTCGAGAAGGCCTGCGAGCTACACGGCGAAGAACTCATCTCCGAGCTGCGCGACCGGAGCATGGCACTCTACCAGGAAGCGGCCGACTTCGCCGCCGACCGGGGGATCATCATCGCCGATACCAAGTTCGAGTGGGGACAAGTCGACGGGCGGCTCGTTCTCATCGACGAGATTCTCACCCCCGACTCCTCGCGGTTCTGGCCGGCCGCCCAATATCGCACGGGGACCTCGCCGCCCTCGTTCGATAAGCAATATGTCCGCGACTGGCTCGAAGCGGAGTCCGGCTGGGACAAGGAGCCGCCCGCTCCGCCGCTGCCCGACCACGTCGTCAAGAAGACGACCGAGAAGTACCTCGACGCCTACCGAAAGCTGACCGGTCGGGAGACGCTTCCGTAGGCCCTGCAGGCGGACCGCCCCGATGAAGATCATCGCCGACAACAACATCGCGTACGCCGACCGGGCCGCCGCCTGCCTGGGCGAAGTCGAGATCGTCGACGGGGCCGATCTGTCGGCCGAGCGGCTGCGGGACTGCGACATCCTCCTGTGCCGGTCCACCCGGCGGATCGACGCCGCGATGCTCGAGGGGACGAACGTCCGGTTCGTGGCCACCGCCACCATCGGGACCGACCACATCGATTTCGACTACCTGAAAGAGCACCACATCGGGTTCGCCTCCGCCCCGGGCAGCAACGCCAACTCGGTCTCGGAATACGTCGCCTCCGCACTGCTTGTGCTCGCCGAGCGGCACAACCGGCGCCTGCTCGATATGACCCTCGGGGTGATCGGCGTGGGCAACGTGGGCAGCCGCGTCGTCCGAAAAGCGAAGGCACTCGGGATGAGCGTGCTCCCGAACGACCCGCCGCTCGAACGCGAGACCGGGGACATCCGGTTCCGCCCCATCGAGGACCTGATGGAGGCCGACGTGCTCACCGTCCATGTCCCGCTCGCCCGCGAGGGGCAGGACGCCACCTACCATATGATCAACGAACCGTTCCTCAGACAGATGCGGCCGGGGGCGATGCTGATTAACACCTCGCGCGGCGCCGTCGTCGACGGCCAGGCGCTGGGGACCGCCCTCACCGACGGCCGGCTCGAGGCCGCCGTGCTCGACGTGTGGGAGGGCGAGCCGATGATCGACACCGACCTGCTCGCCAAGGTCGATATCGGCACCCCGCACATCGCGGGATATTCGCTGGACGGGAAGGCGAACGGGACGAAGATGGTGGTCGACGCCGCGTGCGAGTTCCTGGGCATCGAGACCCGGTGGGACCCGGCGGCCGACCTGCCCCCGCCGGACATCCCCGAACTCGAGCTCGACGCGACCGGTCGCGACGACGAGGATGTGGTCCGCCGGGCGGTGTTCGCCCTGTATGATGTCCGCCGGGACGACGAAGAGCTCCGCCGCATACCGACCGACGACACCCGCGGCGATTCCTTCTGGGGATTGAGAAAGGGCTACTGGCCGCGGCGGGCGTTCCACCACACCCGCGTCGAGGTCGCCGGCGGCTCGCCCGAACTCGAAGCCGCTCTCGCCGGACTCGGCTTCCGGGTCGACTGACCCGGCGGCGGTCAGAGCTCGATGCGGCTCATCACCACCCGCGAGAAGTTCTCGCCGACCAACTCGTATCCGGCTCCGTTCGGATGGACCAGGTCCTCGCTGTAGTTCCGGGCGTCCTCTTCGCTGAACAGGTCCAGCCCGCTCACATAAACCAGGCGGCTGTCCCCGGCATTGACAAGACGCCGGTACCCGTCCTCGACCTCCGCCCGCATCCCTTGCAGGGTAAACCCGACCTCGTTGAGGGTGGACTCCCACGGAGACGATCCCAGCGGCGAGATAATCACCATCGGAGTGTCGGGGTGTTTCTCACGGATGAGTTTGACCATCCCGATGATCGCCGGCCGAAACGTCCGGGGCGAGAGCGAAGACGCCCCCATCACGTTGATCCCGATCTTCAGCGAGATGAAGTCGGCGGGCAGGTCGCGGATCAGCCGGGCGGCCATCGGATCGAGATGGCACTGGCCGCCGAGGCCCAGGCAGGTCAGGTTCAGGCCGTGCCGTCGGGCGACAATCGCGGGCCACGTGCGGGCCGGGCTGTGCGCGCCCCGGCAGTTGGTGATCGAGCTGCCGTAGGTGGTCCAGCGCGGGCGGTCGTCGGGGGCCGCCTCGGCCGCCGCCCCGGGCTCCAAGAGCAGCCCCCGGATGCGGGTGGGAGCATGCACGTTCAGCCAAAGCTCCACGATCCGGTCGTCCCCGGGGACGTTTTCGAAGACGACTTGCTCGTCGCCGTGCTTCACGGCCTTCGATCCGACCAGTTCGCCGTCGATGGTCAGGTCGTATCGGCGGGGGTCCACCTCGTCCTGGCCGCCGTCCTCCGGCAGCACGGGCAGGAAGTCGAGCCCGATGTGGGACGAGTCGGTCCGGAACCGGAGTCGCACACCGGACCCCTTCTGCGCTTGCCACGGGACGCCGTCTTCGGGCGGGAACAGGCCGCGTTCCTCGAACGGGATGCGCCAGGCCCGTATCCAGCCGGGGCCTTCCTCGAGCGACACCGCGCCCTCAAAAAAAAGTTTCTCGACCGCCACGGATTCCAGTTCAGCCATCGCACCTCCATTTGTCGGCACGTTCGGTCAGCCCGGGATTGTGCGTTCTTACGGCACACAATCACGGAGCCGCCCGAACTGTATCGGAAACACGCGGGGAACGCGCACAAGATCGGCACGTGAAGTGGGGCATGTGCCCGCGCATCCCCGGTCTTTTCCATCAATTGACTTGCACTGATACGCCCGGTAGCGTACTATAAAGTTGTGGGTAGTTGCAACCTGTCCTTACTCGGGCGCGAGGAGTTGAAATGATCCGACGGAATATCTGCCTCCTGTTCCTGGCAATCCTCATCGGCGGTTCTGCCGCGGCGGAAGAGATGACCGAGGTCAGGGCGGCCGGCATACGGGCCGCACACGCCGAGGCCTTCCAGAACCTGACCAGCCGCCTGTACGGGATGACGGCGGGCCGACAGACTGCGGAAGCGGTCGTGATGCGGGACGCGGAGCTGCGAGGCCAGGTGGAAGCGGCCCTGATCGCCGCCGCACGGGACACCGGGCCATACGTTGACCGGCCGGGCATCGTGACCGTGGTGCTCACCTTCGACACGAACGTACTGCCATTCAACGTCCGGAACGAGATTCGGGACCTGCCCCGCTACCTGCGGGCAGACGGGGTGGCGCACGAGGGGCACGCATTCGAGGTCGAGCAGCGGAACGTCACCGACCTGCCCGAGGTCATCGCCGCATGGGCGGAGGAGCCCGTCGAGGCCACCGCACAGCACAGGGTCCGGCAGGCCCGTACCGACGCGGACCGTGAGTCGGCCCGGCGGCAGGCCGCCCTGGAAGCACTCGATTCGCTCCGCGACCAGGTCTATGAGCTCCGGATCGGCGAGGATGTCACGATCGGCTCATTCCTGGAAGCGCACCCCGATCTGCGGCCCGCCGTCAACGGGCTGCTGGCCGGCGCTCTGGGAGGGCCGCAGCTTGTCAGCGAGCGGATCGACGACGACGGGCGCACGTACACGGCCGAGATGAAACTGACCGTCCCGCCTAACCTGCTCCTGCGAGCGCTCCGCATCGGCCCGTGGCGGGCCATTGAAGCGACCCCGATGACCGGGTCGGCCATGGACCTGGCCCGGACGAATGCGTTCCGGAACGCGCGAAGACAGCTTCGCCGTAAGATCGACTCGATCGAGCTCGCAACCGGAGAGCGGGCGTCCACCCTCATCGAGAGGAGGGAAGGCGTCCGCGAGGAGATCGATCAACTGATCGAACGGCAGCCCATCCGGCTGGTCGAGTTTACCCCCGCCGGAATGGCGAGAGTCCACGTGCAGATTCGGACAGACGAGCTGCCGGCCGCGGTCACCCGCTTCGCCCGGCGGGACGACGATCCGATCATTCGAGCCACCGGCGGCGGCATATCCGTCCACGTTGACGAGGCGGATGAGAACGAGAACGAACAGGAGGAAGACGAATAGTGACTGCCCGGGCAAGTGCGAAGTTCAACGGCATCCTGTGTTCGGCCTTGGTACTCCTGGCCTGCGGACTCCTCGTCGTCGGATGTGCCTCCGGCCCCGAGCGTGTGTTGATCGGGACCGGCAGCGCATCGGTATTCACCTACGAGGACCGCGGCATGGGCCTCGAAGATGCCCGACGTGTGGCCCGTGTGGAGGCCGCTCGCGCCGCGCAGTGGGACCTGCTCGAACGCTACGCCGGGGCGGTCCTCCCCTCCGAAGAGGTCGATCCGTATCTTGCAGAGGTTCGCCGGATGCTGGATGAGGCCCCCGGCCTGATCCACGGCGTGACTATCGAGCGAGCGACCGCGGACCGGGACGAAAGAGAATACCACGCCGTGGTCACATCGTCGGTCAAGGAACTTCGAGCGGCGTTGGGCGACGGGCCGAGGCCGCGCGATCCGATCACGCACCCCATCGCCTGGCCCGGTACGACCGGCGGTCTGCCCGACGAGTGAGGCCGCGCTGCCCTCCACTCCCTCCTGAAGCCACCGCGCTCAAAGCCGACCAATCGGTTTCCGGCCGCTTCTGGCGGGCCGTCTGCATACGTCGACAGATTCGCTGCCAGACGGGGAGGGCGATGTCGCCGGGCAAAGTGGAACAGGAACGGTCCGGCGGCTACTCCGGCTGGGGGCTTCGGTTGTCGGAGTCCTCAAGGTTGATCTTGAGGGCCACGTCGTTCCGGACCTCAGGCAGGTCGATCCGAAGTGTATTCCCGTCGATCTGAACGCGGCGAGTGTCCGTGACCTCCCCCTCATAGGTGTCCCAGAACTCGACGCGATAGACGCCGTTCTGCAGGCCGGGGACGACGAGCGTGCCCCCGCTCACCGCCGGGATGCCTTCGAGTGTTCTGACCAGGCGGCGGTGATAAACGTAGGCGTTGACAGAGGAGTCGTTCTGTAGGCCGATGGCCTGGAGGACATTACCCGGCGATTGGACGGTCAGGTCGCTTTGGACCAGGTTGCGCCCGCGCCGGTCTTCGCCCACCATATAGTTGGCTATTGCCCGGTAGTGCTGGTACTTATCGGTAAAGTGGATGTGCGGCCACCACCAGAACCCGGTGTTCCCGGCGTATGGCACCATCGCCATCGCCCAGATGCCGGTGTGGAGTTCGGCGTCCAGAATCTGGGGCGTATTCCTGGCCCAGTGGCCGCCGTACTCGGCGATCAGGACGGGCCGATTGAACCCGCCCAACAGGTTGTGGTAGGCCCGCCGCATCGCCTCGACGGCCCCGGCTTGCCCCAGCGGGCCGTGGGCGCTGTATGCGTTGCTCTGGACGAACTCGAGCTCGGTCTGGTTCCAGATTCTCCGCTCCCAGGAGCGGCCGACGTGGCTGGTCACGATGTGGTTGAACGCGTCTGTTTCTTTCACAAAGCGGGCCATCTCGGCGTGCCACTGGTCGAGCTGCCGGCCGTCTCCGTATCCGTCGATGAACTCGATCTCGGTAGAGAGCGACCAGCTCATGATGTGCGGGCTGTAGCCCCACCGGGCGATGGTATATCGCATCCGGTTGCGGTACTTCTGCCTGGCCCGCTCGTCGGTGAAGAAGTCGCGGGCCTGTGCGAGGAATCCCCCGTTCTCGCGATTGTAGGGGTTGTGTTCCCACTCGGCGTCCACGTTCGTGCTGAACTGGCCGTGGTTCATCGTGTCGAGCATGATGTAGATTCCGCGCCGCCCCGCCTGTTCCACCAGGTAGTCGAGCCGCCAGGCGTTCTCCATGTTGTACCGGCCGATGCCGGCAAAACCCGGCCATTCCTTGTTCCACTCGAGCCCGCACCACCACGAGCACATCCAGATGCGGGCTGCATTCTTGCCCGCCTGTTCCATCGCCCGGAAGTACTCGTCGTAGATGAACGTGCCCTTCTTCTCGGGCAGCTCGAACTCGTACTCGTAGGGATGGCGCTCGTCGGACGGCGACCGGAGGTTGTGGCCGATGGGATAGAAGAACTCGCCGGTGCAATGCTCGAAATAGTGCCGGTCTTTCTCCGATACCCGCACGTACCCCCGTGCGTCCGAGGGCTTCACCTCGAAGGTGATGGGGGCGTCCTCCCTCAGCGTCTCGCCGTTGACTTCCAGATAGCAGGTCCACGTCCCGGGCACGGCGGTGGCGAACCGAACCTTCCACCAGGACGGTCCGGCGGCGGTCAGCTTTTCCGCTCCGTCGACCAGGGCGCGCTCGTACCCGAGGGCGAAGAAGGCGGGGACCCGGATGCTTTGCCCTTCCGGCCCGGTGAAGTGGCCCCAGATGTCGGCCTCCGCCGGATCGAACGGGTTCTCGAACACGCGGGTCAGCTTGAACGACAGCTCGAATTTCTCGAACTGGCCCACCTCGTCGGCGTTTGTCTCGAGTTCGGTCAGGCGGATGGGCCGCGGCGACCGGGGGTCGGGCCACAGCTCGATGTTGTCGATGTAGACCCGGCCCCGGTAGTCGTCGAACTCGCCCTCTTCGCCCTCCTGCGGCATGCCGAAGATGCGGATGCCCAGCTTGCGGATGCGCTGGGCGACGTAGCCGTCCCACTCGCGGTTATGTTCTCGCGGCTCCCAGATTTGGCTTTCCGGCGAGATATCGACGATCACCTTGGTCCAGTCGCCGGGCCGCAGCATCGCCTCGGGGGTGGTCTCGTACCACCACCAGTCGCGCTCGCGGAGAAAGACCGACGCCCGCATGTGGTTCGGCGCGTCGGGCGGCACGTACACATCGAAGGCGAGTTGGGCGTACCCGTGCCAGCTCTCGGAGACTTGTGATTTAATCGCGGCCACGCCGGGGAACCACCCGTCCATCCTGAGCGAGCGAGAGCCCCGGCTGGCGACGCTGCCTCGCTGCATCCGGGTGCGCGGGCTGAGGTCCTCGGCGACTCTCCAGTCGCCGAGCGTCCGCTCGAAGTCGGTGACGCGGCGGCGTTCTCCGAACTCCGCTGCCTGGGGATGTCGGCTCACCACTTCCTTATCGCCCAGCGGCATGCGGGCGAGCAGACGCCCGGCCTCTCGATGCCACTGCTCCGCGCGGTTGGCGGGCATGGCCATCCATAGCTCGAACTGCGATACGGCGGGCGAATGGCCCCAACGGGCGGCGATGTACGACGCCTTCTGGTCGAACAGGTCGAGAACCGTCCTCCGGTCAGCGGAGGCGAGCTCAATCGGTTTGTTGAGGAAGTATTCGCTGGGGACATCGAGCCGGTCGGACGGTCGGCCATCGTCCCCTGATCGGAGCGGGTTGGAGAACCAGTTGAACGTGCGGCCCCAGCCGAGCTCCTGTTCGTGCTCGGTGAACGCGAGGTGGAACGGCTCCTCGGAGTTGAGTGCGAGCGGGAGGGCGAAGCCCGCCGCCTCGGCCTTGGCAAGCAGGCGGTCGAAGCGCCAGGCGGCCTCGAGGTTGTAGCGGCCAAGCCCCTGGTATCCGCCCCAGGCGGCGGTCCATTCGAGCGGGACCCACCACGCCTCGGCCCGGTCGCCCAGCCGGGTGTGGTCGGTCAGCTTCCAGCCGGACTCGCCCTCGGTATCGAGCGAGAAAACGGGCTCGTTCGGCCGTACCCGGCGTGTGAGCACGAAATGTTGCCACTCGGCCAGGTCGGGCGGAGAGGGGCCGACGACATCGGCGGGATGGTCGCGGGGCGCGTCCACCACGATCCGGCCGGCGGGCAGCTCGATTGTTTCATCGCCGGCGACCGCACGCACCACCCATCGGTATGTCCCCGGCCCGGGCGGGACCAGTCGCGCCCGCCAGGAGGCGGCGCCCACCGGCTTCAGCCGCTCGCCGTCGGCCTCCCGATAGGCCTGGTAGAAATAGGCGGGCGATGTGGTCCGACCGTCGGGCCCTTCCAACGAAACCGTGACCAGGTCCCTCTCGAACGGGTTCTGGTAGCTGCGCGAAAGGCGGAAATCGACGGTGGCCGGCTCGCCCGCCGTCGGTCGGCCGGTGACCACATTCGCATCATAGACGAACAGGTCCGGTTCGGGTTCGGCCGCCGCCGGCTCGAGTGTGATGTCGTCGATATGCAGCCGGCCTCGGTACGGCTCGGACGAGAATACCGCAATCTGGACCGATCGGACCCGCTGGCGGGCGTAGCCGTCCCACTCCCGCAGATGCCCGCGCGGGACCCAGTGTCCCGACAGTTGGTTCAGATCGAGCTCGACCCGGCGGGCCTGTGTCCCGGTGATGGTCACGGGCTCGGCCGTCTGGTACCACCATCCGTCCCACGCCACCAGGCCGACGACGATGCTCAGCGGCTGGGCGGGTGCCCGGTCGACGCGCACGGTGAGGGAGAGCCGCCGGTATTCGGTCCAATCCTCGTCCAGCGCGACCTTTCGCACGCACTGTGCCGGCGGAGAAATCTCCCATCCGCCCTCCGGGGTGGCGAGCGCATGGACGCCTTTGGCGCGAGCCGTCCCCGCTGCCGCGAGGGCGGCCAGTGCGGTCAGGCACAGTACCGATACGCAGGTCCTCATTCGCGGGTGATCTCCCGGACAAACTCGATGATGGATTCGGCGATCGCCTTGTGTGCATCGGCCCCGGCGTGCCGCCCGGTCCCCCAGCCGGCCTGTTCGACCGCGGGCTGCGGGTCGGCCAGTTCAGCCCCGCTGATATGGGCGAGGGCGGTGATCACTCGCTGGTATCGCTCGGTGCGGTGTGTGAGGCGTGCCGGTGATGCGGGCATGATCAGGCCTACTTTCCGCGTGCCCCGGTTGCGTGCCAGCCCGGTGATCAGGTCCATTGCTCGGCGGAACTCCTCGATGTCGGTTCCGAATCGGGCCTCTTCGCTGCCGAGGAAGAAGATCATGATGTCGTAACGGCGTGCCAGTCCGGATTTGCTGAACGCCGCCACGGTGCGGAGGATGCCGCAGGCGGCGGTCTCTTCGCAGATGGTATGGGCGATCGTCAGGAAGTCGAACTCCGCCATTGCGTTGCTGGCCTTCAGGGCGGCCACATACGACTGGTTCTCGTCCCCGGCCAGCAGGTCGCCGACGAGCAGTCCGGACGACGGGTCGAGTTTTCCGCCGGAGACAACCGTCCTCGCCCACCGGGCGACCGCCCACCGGCTGTGCCGTTCTCGCGTCTGACGGCGGACGACGAGGATGGCCCGCCGGCCTTGATTGTCAACCAGGTGGTTGTCTTCCACGCTCAGCTCGGGCATGTTAACGGATGCCGGGTATATCATGACGGTGGGGAGTGACTGACTCCGCCCGTGGAGTTCGACCGCCAGGTCGAGCTGGAGCGGCTGGGACAGCCAGGCGGGCCGGATGCGGAACTCGAACTGGCCCTCTTCGCCCCCGCTCACCGAGATGCCGCGAGTTCGGTCGAGCCAATTCCGGCCGGTCAGCGTAGATACGGAACAGGTGACGCGGGCACGGACGGCGGCGCCTGTCGGATTCACAACCGTACCGCATATCGACACCACCTCGCCGTCGTAGACAAGGTTGGGCAGATAATCCAACCGGATGATGGCGGGAGATTGAGCATCGAGTGCGGCGGCAGCCCCCGAGAGCAGGAGCCATACCGCGACGCAGCTACACCACCCGCGCCAGTTTCTTGGTGTCATCGTCCGCATTGAACAATACGCAATATTTGGACGTCTGGCCGGGACGCCGCGATGTATTCATTCTACCGGGGACCGGCGCCAGTTCAAGCCCAACGCTCGGCTCCGGTCTTGTCGCCGGTGATGTCCTTGAGCCGGTGTCCTTACGGGACCGTGACGTTGACCGAGTTGGAGATATCGCTTCGGGTGCCGCGATGGTCGTGTACCTTCGCCGCGAACCACAGGGTGACCGGTTGGCCCCGCCGGTCGGTTCGCTGGAGGTCGGTGAGCACCCAACTCTGCACGGTGCCCGGTTCTCCGGGTTCCGGCTCGCCGGTGGCGTTGGTGGCGTACCAGAAGTTCACCTTCCCCTGATCTTCGGGGTCGGCGATCCGCCCGTCGACTCGCCCTTCGCGTGCCCAATGGATGTACTCGACGATTTCGCCCTCGGCGTACTTGATCTGGAGCTTGGCGGCGTTGTCGGCCGCATTGGTCCATGTGAGCTTCACGCTGCCCGGTTCCGGCCCGGGTTCCGCCTTCAGGTCGGTAATCGGGGCGGGCGACACGAGGTCACCGGGCTCCCATTCTTTGGTCGCGTAGAAGAAAATCTGGCCGTATCCGCCGACGGCGCCCGACCAGGTTTTGCTTGATGATATTCCGGTCCGGTACGCCGGGCCGTAGTCGCGGGTCCCCGCCAGTATCCGATCGGTGTTGTTTTCGATGGCGACATCGAGATATCGCCGGTCCCTGGTGAGGATGGTCGCGTAGGCATAGGCATCGGCGGTGCCGCCGCCCCGGCCTTGGTTGCTCAGCGGTTTGAAGAACCCGGTCAGGCCGAGGAGCAGGTCGACGGCGTCCTCGTCCCCGGTGAGCAGGGCATATCGGCCGAGGGCGTGGATGAACGTGTAGCTCATGAAGGGGGCAGGGTTGCCGCCATAGAAGCCGGAGATGTGGCGTGTGCGGCGTGTGCTGTTGCGGATGTTCAGGTTCAGCGCGTCGAGCCATTTCTGTTCGCCGGTGAGTTCGAACATCTGGCGGAGGCCGTTGATGGCATACGCCGCGTTGCGGCCGTTGAAGCGCCAGCAGAATGCGTCGGGGCTCTTCTGGTCCTTGTAGTAGCCGCGCATCGCCTCGATGCCTTCACGGGCTTCGGGCATGCCGGTGAGTGCCCAGTAATCGATGAGCCCCTGTATCCAGTTGTGGCTGGGTTCCGGGTGCTGGTGGCCATGTCCGCCGCCGAAAGCGGGGATGTTCATCAGGAACCGGGCGAGCTCCTCGGCGGTGCGGAAGAATGCCGGGTCGCCGGTCCGATAGAAGTGAGTCAGCAGGCAATGGGAGACGTCGAACTCCTGGAACTGGCTGTGGCCTCGGAACCCACGTTTGGGTGTATCGCCGAAATGCTGCCACCCGAACGCATCGTTCTTTTCCCGTTCGAGTGCGATGGAGGAGTCGAGCGACGGGCTGATCTCTGGGTTGATCCCGACGTGTACCGCGGTGAGCAACTGCTGCTCGTAGAGCGGCCAGTTCTCCCTGTCCGGCCGGGCCATCAGCCCGCAGGCGTCGCTCGCCAGGTACCAGTCGAACCCGCAATGTGCGACGAGCGGTTCTTCGAACGCCCGGGCGGCGGCCTCGGTGGCCTCGGCCGGCTCGGGGCCGCGGAACCGATAGAGCAGCTCGTGCGTCCGATGAATCTTCCCGTCGAGGAAGTGGCCGCGCCCCCAGCGGGTCGGGAGAATCCCGACGGTGAACACCCCGGATTCGTCGACGGCGAGCGATTTGGGGAACATCTTCCAGAACCAGCGGACAGCGGTGGTCATCCCGACCGTACCGTCGGACACGTCCATCCAGCCGGCGGCTCGGTTGCCCTGGTGCTGCTCCTCCCCGTCGTAGACCTTGTATCCCATAAACGAGCTGCCGTCCTGTCCGGTGAGAATCTTGTAGTGGATGTCGCCGTACTCATGGTACGGTTTTTCGAGCTGGCCGTTCCGGCCGTGCCACTCCATGTTCGCCTTGAGGATCGGGCAGTAGATGTTGTCTTCTCCGGCCTGCCAGACCCATCCGGCGGACGAGTCCTGGTAGAGCTCCCACGGCCCGGCCTCGGAGGCCGTCCGATGTACGGTGTCGCCGCCGAACAGCACGGTCGGTCGGCCGTCGAGCTTGAGCGTGGTGCCCAGCTCGAGCGCCTCGACGAGGAACGTGCCGGGGGTCGTGATCGAGTCGGCGATGTAGGCGGCGCTGCGATAGCGGTTCATGTCGGTCGGCGTGTTCGACTTGCCCCGCAGGTTGATGAGCGTGTGAAAGACGCGCACGAACGGTTTGCCGGCGTATGCGTGGATGCGGATGCGGAAGCCGAGCTTCTCCTCGCGGGTGTCGTAGGTCAGGGGGCCGACTTCGTCGCCGGCGGCGTCATAGAGGACGAACTGGAACTGTTCGCCGGGCTGCTGGGCGGTCATCACCCCGTCGATCATTATCACCGATCGGACCGGGCCGCTTTCTTCGACCGTGACGCGGAGCTTCTCCGGCGGGTTGTGCGGGATGTGCCGGAGGTAGGCGTCCAGGTTGCGGTAGTCGTCGCCGGTCAATGTCGGCGGCTCGCGCAGGTCCCGGCTGGCGTAGTACCGCTCGCCGTCCATCCCCTCAATGCACATCCCGTCGTCCTCCCCGGCGTCAACGATCACTCGCCCGTCCAGTTCGACCCGGTCGAACAGCCGGAACGTGTTTCGGTTGACCGAGAAGCGGAATGTCCCCGTCTTGACGTGGATTGCCTCGTCGGTCTTCTCGATTTCGACGGGTTGAGCCGGCTGGAGCTGCTGCCGTGCTTCGCCGGGTCCTCTTTTTCTGAGCCGATAGGTGGCCTTGCCGTTTGCCGGGACGTCTGCCTGAAAGTCGACCAGCACCCACCGGATGCCCGCTGCGTCGGGATAGCGCTCGGTCGGGTACCATTTCATCAGCGGGCTGAACTGGGCGGGAGTCGGCTGCCCTGCGGGGTCGACCACGTACAACCGGTCGGTCTCCATCAGCAGGTTGCGCGGCATCGGCACCCCGACCGACACCGGATCGGCCACCCGTTCCACCCCGGCCGTTTCCATCAGCGTCATCGGCACATCGAGGTCATTCGGTTCTCCGGGCCGGGCGGCGGCGCAGCCCGACGCCAGTGCGACACAGCCAGCCGTCAGCAACACCATCAACGTTTTCATCGCCGTCCTCCTCTGAAAGTCACTCGGCATCCGCGAGTGTGCTTTTCGCTTCTTCGCGAAGCCATTCGAGCGGGTCATCTTCCGCCATTCCAGCCACCGCTTCGAGCGCCGTCTTCGACGGTGCACGGCGGATCATCTGTAAAACGGCCAGGCGCACCCACCGGCTGTCGTCGGTCAGCCCGGCCAGCAGTTCGTCGGGGACGGCCGGGACCGCGTATCTGTTGACCGCCCTGACGAACCCGAGTCTCTGATACCTGTTGGGGCCGGCCATCACCTCCCTTGCGGCGTCGCGCCCGGACGGGTGGCCGAGGGCCAGCAGTGTCGCCGCCTGGCCGATGACCCGCGAGACCGGTGAAGCGGCGACCTGTTCGGCCAGCCGGGCCTGTTCGTCGGCGTCGAGTTCGGGCATCGGGCCGGGCGACCACGGCTCGATCGGGAACCGCATTCGGAACATGGCAATGCCCTGGCGGGCCGCGCCGGCCAACCACTCGTTCCGATGCTCCGTCGCGATGGGCAGCCACTCGTCGGGGTCGTCGTCGATGTTTCGCAGCAGCATGCGGATTTCATCGCGGAGCTCCCGGTCGAGGAACTGCGGCGGGTCGGGCTCGGGCCGGGCCAGCGGCGGGTCGTTCTCACGCCAGGCCGTGCGCGGGTCGCGCACGGGCTCGATGATGACGCTGCGGTTCACAACGTCCTCCCCGGTTGTCACCGTGTAGGTCATCGGTGCTTGGTCGATCTTCTGGACGTGCCGCCGTTCTTCGCCGCCTTCGGCCCACAGGTGCGTCACCTTCACCCCGCGCTCGGGCAGGCCCGGCGGCCCGTCCGGCCGCCAGTGCATGCGCAGCCAGAGCTCCTGGAGCGTGACGCTGGACTCGGTGCGGACGGCGAACTTGACGTACGCCCTTTCGGTGCCCGGCGAGCAGTCGGTGCTGCCGAACGCCCGGTAAGACCAGTGCCGCATGTAGATGGGGACATCGTCGTCGAAGACCAGCTTCCAGTCCTTCGGCTCATTCTCGGCCACGTATATCTTGACGTCGTCCTGGTGATGCAGCCGCCACGGCTGGCGTCGGCAACCGGCCCCGGCGGCAACGTGGGCGACCGTGCCCGGCTTCGGCGGGGTGAGTTCGTAGATGACTTCCCCGACCTGCCCCTGCCGGCCGCGTATCTGCCACGGCCGGAACCAGATGCCGTTGAACGAATGGACGTCTCGCTGGAACGCTTCGCTGCTTGACAGATCGAGCGTGGTGATTTCCGTCTCGGTCTCGTCGCCCAGCTTGAATGTCATCTGATTGTCGCCCGGCCGCAGTGCGGGGAGCGACGTGGGGGCGACCTGGAAGCTGGTGTTCATCGAGAGGGCGGACAGCCGCGAGTCCGCCGGGTTCTCCTTCGCCTCGAGTTCGAACCGCAGCAGGTACTTGTAGTGATGAACGACGTGCTCGCTCAGGTCGATGACCTGCGTGGTCGTCCCCAGCTTCTCGTTCGTCCACGCGGTCGTCCACGTGCGCCCGCGGTCGGTCGATACGCTGATTGCCTGGCGGTCCTGTTCGGACTTCCTGTGTAAGGTTGCGGCGACGACCGCCGCGCCGACCGGGTTCGGCGGGCTTTCCCAACTCGTGGGCCAGCCCACGATGATGTACGGCAGGGCGATACGGAAGACCGCCCGGGCCGGCTGCCCCGGTGCCTCCGGAGTCAGGCCGGCTTCATCCTGGGCGATGTTCGAATCGTCCCAGACACCGGCCGCATATTCGCCGACCGATTTGCGGAGGTCCGGCTGCCAGAGCAGGTGACCGTTGCCGTAGCGCCGGTCGCTCACAAAATCCTGGGGCCCGGCGACCGGGTCGAAATAGCCGTTCTCGAGCTCGTCGGCGACCTGCCCGGGTCGGTAGTTGTACTTGCCTTGGGGGTAGAAGTTACGGATGTACCGCATGCCCGGGACAAGCGTGATGCTCATTCGGTGGCGGAGCACACTGGTATCGTGCATGTGATAGTTCGCGTTGGGCCCCTGGCGCTCGCGGCTGGCGAAGTAGGCGGCAAGGATGACTCTCGACTCATAGGGTACCTTCGGGTTCCCCGCCGCCGGGAAGAACGGGTCGGAGGGGTTCTGCTGGTTGAGGATCAAGCGGATCGGATCGCGTTCGAGCTGGTCCATGCTGGCTACCGTCTCGCCGTCGGGGAGCAGGAAGTAGCCCTGTTGGTTGGCGTCATAGTAATGATACTGGCCATCGTAATAGACCTCGGCGATGGCGTGTCCGCCGATGCCGGCACCGCGTGCCTCGAGCCCCGCCGCCTCCCAGAGCCCTTCCAGGGCGCTGCGGTTCCCGAAGCAATAGGTGTACCCGTACACGTTGACCAGCTTGACCGGATCGTACACCACGCCATACGCGAAGTTGTTTGCACGGGGGCCTTCCCGCGGAGCAGGGGCGTGGAAGATGTGGGCACGCACGAAGTCGTACACGGCCTCTGCCTTCTGCCGCTGCGTCATGCCCGGCTCGATGATGCCGGCGATGATCGACTCGACGCTCGATGTGTCCACCTGCCCCTCGGCGAGGACGAGCGGTGTGCGTACGGCGGTGCCGGCGGGCTCCCCGACGGGCTTGGCCGCCTCCGTGTCTGCCGGTTGCGCCGTCCGGGCGGTCGCACACCCCAGAAACAGCATCGCGCACAGGACGCCCGGCACAATAATCGGTCCTCTCATGACGGTTCCTCTCTATCCGAACAACCAGAAGCAGGATCGGCACCGGCCTCTCCCCGGCTGGACCACCCCGGTTTTGGTGTTGGCGGGGCGGTCAGACCTGACAGGCCCAGAGGTAGCCGCTGCGCTTCTTGTTGTCGGTCTCGCCGACATAGGCGGTCCCATCGAGGACGGCGAGCCCGTGGCATCGGAAGCAGGTGGTGCCGTCCTCGGCTACGACGCGGCCGAGGTAGTCGAACTTGCCGGCGTTGCGG
>PWKM01000153.1 GCA_003559755.1 Planctomycetota bacterium | reverse complement strand
CGGACACCATCGAGGGCGCGGGCAACAAGGGCCACACCAACGGCACCCCGCTGGTCATCATCACTCCGAACCTCGACCGGCATTTCATCCACATCAAACAGTACCAGGATACCAACCGGACGCCCCGGCCGGGCCACGCCTCGTACGCCTCGTTCAAGAAGTACGGCCCGAACGACGACGCGATCGGGGCCGGGTTCTTCAGCGGACGGTACACCTCGACGATCGTCGGGGCCGGCTACGTGGCGAAGGAAGTGCTCCGAGCGTGTGGTATTCGCGTGTGCTCGTATGTGCGCGAGCTGGCGGGGGTACGGTGTGACGACGTGGCCCCGGAGACGGCGCTGGAATACACCGACGCCTACAAGAAGATGCGGCACGATCTGGACCCCTTCTACCAGGAGGTGTACGTCAAGGGGCGGATCACGCCGGAGATGCGGTTCCTCGAGAAGATGGCCGTGCTGGCCGAGATCGAGAACGAGATCGAAGAGATCCGGGGCAAGGCCCCGACGGTCTCGCCGGACGAAGTCGCCGACAAGTACGGCGTACACCACATCGTCAATTGCCCCGACATCGAGGCGGCCCAGGCGATGACCGACGCCTGCAACGAGATCTCGGCGACCGGCGACAGCGCCGGCGGCGTGGTCCAGGTGGTCGTCACCGGGGTGCCTGCCGGGCTGGGCGAGCCGGTGTTCCACAAGCTCGACGGCGAGCTGGGGTCGATGGTCGGCATCGGCGCGGTCAAGGGCGTCGAAGTCGGCGCCGGGTTCGCCGTCAAGGATATGACCGGCGACGAGAACAACGACGAGATGCGGGCGGAGGACGGCCAGGTCCGCTTCCTCTCGAACCAGGCAGGCGGGGTGACCGGCGGGCTGTCCACCGGCCAGCCGATCGTCGCGCGGCTCGCGGTCAAGGCCACGCCGACCATCGACAAGCCGCAGAGGACGATCGACAAGTACACGCTCGAGAACAAGGCCCTGGAGGCGATCACCCGGCGCGACCCGACCATCGTCGCCCGCATCTGGCCCGTCGCCGAGAACATGACGGCGATCATCCTCCTCGACCTGCTGTTCTCGTACTACGGCTACGAGGCGTTCAAGGAGCGGCTCGGCAGCAAGTAGAGGCATATACCCGGTTCGGGATAAGGAGGATGCAGCCAGCGTGGGCGATCATCAAGATGGCGTCTTGAGAATTGGTTGGGCAACCCGAAATATCACTCCTGAAAAGCGGGTCGTGCTCGGTGCCCAGCACAAGATGCGAATCTCTGAAGGTGTGGACGGTCCCGTTACGGCAACCGCCTTGGCTCTGTCTGCCGGCTTAGCGGCGGATGAGGCCGTGATATTTGTTTCCTGCGACCTCGGGAGTTTCCGTCACTACTGGTATGACCAGAACGACTTCCTGGTCTTGGTCCAGGAGTCGATTCGCGAGCGTGATCCGGCTATTGATGTTGAGCGTGTCGTCCTTAATGCAACCCACACGCATACGGCGCCCAATACGCTCAATGGGCGCTTTGGAGATGCGGCCCCTGAAGGCGTGATGACAGCGGACGAGTGTATGGAGTTCGTTCGCGCGCGAATCGCTGACGCTGCCGTTGAAGCTTGGAGAGATCGGAAGACCGGCGGTATCGGCTTTGGACTGGGCACCGCCGTAGTTGGGCACAACCGGCGCGCGACGTATTTCGTGGCCGACACGTCCCGCAAAGGCGGAGCGGTGATCGGCGGACTGACCCGAATGTACGGGGACACCAACGATCCTGCCTTCAGCCACATCGAAGGGTACGAAGACCACTACGTTGACCTGCTTTATACCTTCGATGACAGCAAGAATCTGACCGGTGTTGTGGTCAATCTGGCTTGCCCAGCGCAGGAAACGGAAATGGGAATGAAAGTATCTGCCGACTTCTGGCATGAGGTCCGCGAGGAAATCCGTAAACGACACGGTGCGCACGTTCAGGTTCTGGCACAATGTTCTGCTGCCGGTGATCAGTCACCGCATCGCCTGTGGTACAAGATGGCCGAAGAACGGATGCTGAAACTGCGCGGCCTATCCATGCGCCAGGAAATCGGGAGACGCTTAGCAAATGCTATGGACGACGTAATGCCAGCAGCCCGAGCGAATATTCAACACGATTTGCCACTGAAGCATCTGGTCCGGACGATTCAATTGCCACGCTGGCTTGTGACAGACGAAGACGCCAAACAGGTGCAGTCGGATTTGTCGAAATTGGAGGCGGAAGCGGCTTCTGGGGTTAACAATTACCGGCTTATGCGCCCCTGCCGGAGGGTATTGGAACGCTATGCAACCCAGAAGGAATCCCCCTTTGTCCCTATGGATCTGCACGTGATCCGACTGGGCGATATCGCGTTTGCCACCAATCGGTTTGAGTTGTTCCTGGATTATGGGGTCAGGATCAAGTCACGCAGTCCGGCCGTGCAGACCTTTCTCGTCCAGTTGGCCGCCAACGTTGGCTGGACGGGCAACTATCTCCCGTCCGAACGGGCGGTGGTCAACCAAGGGTACGGCAGTTCAGTCTACAATGCCGAAATTGGTCCGGAGGGCGGTCAGGTCATTGTGGAGGAGACGGTCAAAACCCTGAATGAGTTGTGGCGCAATTGAAACGAGAAAGCGAAAAAACCACAAGACCCAACCAGCAGGTTCAGGTGGCGCCTGACAGTGCCCCTGACCTGCGACAATGAGAGGAGATGCCGGGCGCCGTCGATAGCGGCCGATGCCGGGCTATCCCCGGCCGACGAAGACGTGCGGCCGGCCGCTGGACGGGCTGGTGCCGACGGTCACCTCGGCCCCGTACACGGAGCGGATGACCTCGGCGGTGAACACCTCGGCGGGCGATCCGCTCTTCGCCAGTCGCCCGTCCTTCAGCAGCACCACCCGTTCGCAGTATTCCGCCGCCAGGTTCAGGTCGTGGAAAATGCCGACGACCGTGGTCCCCTCCCTCTCGTTCAGGCGGGCGAACAGGTCGAGAATCCCGATCTGGTGTGCGATATCGAGGTGGTTGGTCGGCTCGTCGAGCATCACCGTGTCGCATCCCTGGGCGAGAGCCATGGCGATGAACGCCCGCTGGCGTTCGCCCCCGCTCAGTTCGGTGATTGCCCGGTCGGCCAGGTGCTCGACCTCGGCAAGCTGCATCGCGTCGGCGACCGCCCGGTGGTCCTCGTCGGTCGCCCAGCCGGTGCGCGACAGGTAGGGTGTTCGGCCCATGCCGACGATCTCTCGGACCGAGAACGCCAGGTTGCCGATGGCCGGCGCGATGGCGGTATCCTGCATCACGCAGGCGACCCGTCGGGCGATCTCGCGGGGCCGGAGCCGGCGGACGTCGGCCCCCTCGATCAGGACCTCCCCGCCCATCGGCTCCAGCAGCCCGGTGACCGCCCGGATCAGGGTGGTCTTGCCCGAGCCGTTCGGGCCGAGGATGCCGAGGAACTCGCCGCGCCGGACCTCGAGGGTCACCCCCCGGATGACCGGCTCGTCTCCGTATCCGCAGGTCACGTCCCTGATTTCGAGGGCGTTCATTGCACGCCCCCTCTCCGCTGGCGTCGGAGCAGATAGAGGAAGAACGGGCCGCCGAGGAACGCGGTGATGACGCCGATGGGCAGCTCGCCTGCGGGCAGGATCGTCCGGGCGATGATGTCGGCGACGACCAGGAAGACCGCACCGGCCAGGGCCGACAGCGGGACGAGCACCTTGTTGTCGGGGCCGACGACCAGCCGGACGCCGTGCGGGACGATCAGGCCGACGAACCCGATCAGCCCGCTGGCGGCCACCGCCGCGCCCGTCACCAGGGACGCGACCACGAACAGCAGCTTCTTGGTCCGCTCGACGCGAAGGCCGAGATGGGCCGCCGGCTCCTCCCCGATCGAAAGCACGTTCAGGTCGCGAGTGAAAAACAGCGTGATCAGGACGCCCAGCCCGACGGCCACCCCGGCGGCGATCACCCGGCCCGGCTCGAGGACCTGTAAACTGCCCAGCAGCCACCACATCACGCTGTGCAGCCCCTCGCCACGGGCGATGGTGGTATGCACGAGGAAGATCAGAAAACTGCCCGCCACCGAGTTCACGATCACACCCGCCAGCAGCAGCGTGTACACCGGGACCGCCTTGCCCTCCCGGGCCAGCAGATAGACGAGCAGGATGGCGAGCACCGCCCCGAAGAACGCCGCGCCCGGGACCACCCACGCGCCCAGCGCGGCCAACCCGGCCAACATCGCCAGCGCGGCACCGACCCCCGCGCCCGACGAAACGCCCAGAACGTACGGGTCGGCCAGCGGGTTACGCAGCACCCCCTGAAGGATCACCCCGGAGACCGACAGGCCCGCCCCGACGATGATCCCCAACAGCGCCCGGGCCGCGCGAATCCGTACCAGGCCGGCGTACTGCTCGGAGAAAATCCCCCGGATGGGCACCCGGGCATGGCCTGCGATCAACGCCCAGCCGAACGAGACGACGAGGGCCGCGCCGAGGATGATGATGCCCCGAGCCAGTTTCTCTCCGCCTGTCACCGCTGCTCTTGCTCCCGATATCGGCGGAACAGGTCGCCCAGTTCCTCGAGGCCGTCGACCAGCCGCGGCCCCGGCCGCATGATCAAGTCCTCGTCGATCGTGTCGATCACCCAGCCGTTCCGCACCGCCGACACCCTGCCCCAGCCGATCCGGCGTGCGAGCGACTGTTGCGTGTCTCCTGCCATCATATATGCGATGATGATGATCTCCGGATCGCGGGCGACCACCTCGTCGGGGCTGATCCGCGTCCACGGCGTCCCCATGTCGTGCGCGATATTGCTGCCGCCGGCCCGAACGATCAGGTCGTCGAGGAACGTGCCTTTCGCTCCTGTGGCGAGCGGTTGGGGCGAGAGTTCGACGAACACCCGAGGGCGAGCGTCCTCGGGGACGGTGACCGTCGCCTGCTCGATGCGTGCCCGCAGACGTCGGGCATAGTTCGCCGCCCGCTCCTCGTGGCCGGCGGCCCGGCCGATGATTCGGATCGAATCCACGACCTCATCAAGGCAGCCCTGCTCGACGAGCAGGACCTCGGCGCCGGCGGCCTCCAGCACCCGGACCATCTCGGGGTCGCGGAACGCGGTGGAAATGACCAGGTCGGGCCCGATCGCCTGGATGAGCTCGAGGTCGGGCGCCCCCATGTCGCCCACCCGCCGGATGTCGGCCGCCTCGTCCGGATAAGTGCAGGCCGTCGATACGCCGATCAGGTTCTCTTCCAGCCCCAGCTCGAACAGAATCTCGGTCACACTGGGCGACAAGCTCACCAGCCGGAGCGGGTCCCCCTCCGCCCGGTCGGTGCGAGGCCGGACCGGCACCTGGTGCGACACGGTCCCGATGATTGCGACCGTCACGATGGCGGCGACCGCGGCCCACAGCATCCATTGCTTCATGTGATTGCCTCCTTGCGTATGGATTACACCGGACAGCCGGGGCGAAGTCAAGGTCGAGGGCAGGAGCGGCGGGAAGGGCCGTCCCGGGCGGCTCTCCTCCGGCGACCGGGAAAATGATTCGTAGAATCTTGCTTGCATCATCGGAATCCTGTGATATTATTTACCGTCGTCAAAAGGGCTCGCCCGCGGTGGAGCCGCCCTGTTCGTCTTGAGGAGGGCGGGCGTCGCAACACGCGGGCGGTGCCGGTGCTGATTGACCGTCGAGAGCCGTTTGGTTTTCAGGGTGCGGGTTGTGTAGGCCTGCATCCGATAGAGGCGTCTGGTTGGCCCGTTGAGGAAT
>PWKM01000339.1 GCA_003559755.1 Planctomycetota bacterium | reverse complement strand
TCGCTCCTCCTGATGATCGCCTATGACGCAGGCCCGCGGAACATACAGCGGCGACTCGGCTATGCGAATGCCCACGAGGTTGTGTACCCCAGCCAGAAACCGGCGATTTCCGTCGATGCGGCCCCCGTTAGCTGACCGGTAAGGCCTGCGAATAACGTCGAAAGAGATTCGTGGGCTCCGGTTCCGGCGTAAGGCGGGAGTGAGGGGGCCTTATCCCATCCCCAAATACTTCCCACCGCCCTCCGCGCTCAGCGGTCCCCGTAACGGGCGGCGAGCGGTCCGTCCTCGAGCACGTCGAGGTGCGACTCGAAGCTCGGTCGGTCGGACCTGTACAGGATGCCGATCGGAATCTCGTCGCCCCAGGTGAACGCGAGCTCCAGCGCCGCCATCCGGTCGGTCGGATCGTGCGATTCGCCGATCGGCCGGACCCGCTCCCGGTACCACTGGAAGGTGTTCCGGCTGTTGAACGACGGGCAGGGCTGCAGGATGTCGAGCAGTGCGAACCCGCCGTCGTGCCGGAGCGCGGCGACCATCATCTCCCGGAGGTGGTCGCGGTCGCCCGCGAACGACCGGGCGACGAACGAGCAGTCCTCGGCGATGGCGACCGCCAGCGGCCGGAACGGGGCGCTGTTCACCCCGTGCTTCTGGACCTTGGTGACCATCCCCGGGTCGCTGGTCGGCGAGGCCTGCCCCTTGGTCAGGCCGTACACCTGGTTGTTGTGCACGAACGCCTTGACCCCGATGTTGCGGCGGACGGCGTGGAGGAAGTGGTTCCCGCCCTCGCCGTACATGTCGCCGTCGCCGCTGGTGATGACCACCTCGAGCTCGTGGTTGGCGAGCTTGATGCCGGTGGCGGCGGGCAGCGCCCGGCCGTGCAGCCCGTTGAACACGTTCGCCTCGGTGTAGTGGGGCAGCTTCGCCGCCTGCCCGATGCCCGAGACGAGCGCCAGGCGCGTCCGGTCCAGCTCGGCCTCCTCGACCGCCTCGTCGAATGTCTTGAGGATCATGAAATTTCCGCAGCCCGGACACCAGGCGGGGCTGGTGTCCGCCTCAGTCAGGTTGATCATTGGCGAATCCTTTCCGCGATCTCGGCCCCGGTGAACGGCAGGCCGGTGTAGTTGGTCAACAGCTCGCACTCGTCGATGATGCCCTCGGACCGCAGGAGCGTGCGGAACTGGCCGGTCTGGTTGCCCTCGACCGCGATGAGCCGGGCGGGCGAGCCGATCGCCTCCGACACCGCGTCCGCGTCGAGCGGCCAGAGCTGCGGGAAATGGAGCATGGCGACCGACTCGCCGTCGGCGTCGAGCCGGTCCACCGCCTCTCGGGCCGGGCCGTATGTCGAGCCCCAGACGAGCAGCAGCGTGTCGGCGTCGTCCGGCCCGTACCGTTCCGGGGGCAGGGCGTCGGCCCGCATCCCGTCCTCTTTCCGCATGCGTTTGTCCTGCTGTTCGAGATGACCTTCGATGTCCTCGGCGATGTGGCCGTCGGCCGCGTGCTCGTCGCTGTCGCACACGACGAAGGCCGGGCCGCCGGGGATCGCCCTGGGCGAGACGCCCGAGTCGGTCACCGCGTAGCGTTCGTAGTCCGGTTCGGGATCGGTGACGATCCCCCGGTCGATGGGCCGCGGCGCGGCGTCGAGCTCGTCCATCGTCTGTTCCATATCCTGGAGGAACTGGTCGGTGAGGACGAGCACCGGGGTCTGGTACCGATGGGCCGTTTCGAGCGCCCGGCGGGTGAGGTCGTACGACTGGCGGACGGTCCCCGGGGCAAAGATGGCCCGGGGGAACTCGCCGTGCCCGGCCCGGAGGGCGAACAGCAGGTCCTGCTGGGCGGTCCGCGTGGGCAGCCCCGTCGCCGGGGCCGGACGCTGGGCCACCAGGACCACGGCGGGCAGCTCCATCATCCCGGCCAAGCTCAGTCCCTCCGCCATCAGGGCGAGCCCGCCCCCGCTGGTCATCGTCATCGCCGGGACGCCGCCGTATGCCGCCCCGCACACCATGTTGATCGCGGCGATCTCGTCCTCCGCCTGCTCGACCACGATGCCGTACTCGTCGGCCGCCCCGGCCAGCCAGGTGAACGTCGCCGTGGCGGGCGTCATCGGGTACGCCGTGACGAACTTGACCCCGGCAGCGGCGGCGGCGAGCGCCGCGGCACCGGCCCCGTCATACACCGGGCGGGCGTCGCCAGTCGATTCGGGCGCGTCCAGCCGGCCGGATTCCTCGGCGACCAGCTCGGCCCCGCGCTCCACGCACCGGCGGTTGTCGGCCACCACGTCGTCGCCCTTGCGGGCGAACTGTTCCTCCAGCAGGCCAGACAGCACGTCGGGCTCGTATCCCAGCAGCCCGAACACGGCACCCAGTGCGACGGTGCCCGCGTACAGCTTCTTCTCTGCCACGTCCCGGGCGACCGCCTCGAAGTCGATGGCGACGACGTTCTCCGCGCTCGACTCGCCGCTGTTGTGGAGGATGAGGCCGCCGTCGGCAAGTTCCTCGCCGAGCAGGTCGCGGGCCACGTCCGTGAGGGCGACCAACAGGTCCGGCCGCTCCGCCGGCCCGGTCAGCGGGGCGTCGCCACAGCGAATGTCGTACCAGTTCAGCCCGCCGCGGATACGCGACATGTAGCTTTTCGTGGACAGCACGTCGAGGCCGAGGCGGGCGAACCCCTGCACCACGAGGGAGCCGATGGTCAGCACGCCCTGGCCGGCCTCGCCCGCAATCCGAATCGTCAAATCCATTCCAGTATCGCTCCTGATCTGTCCGGCTGTTCGTTCCGATGCCGACGCATCCGTCACGCCACCGTCCCCGCCGACATCAATAATTATGGTTCGCCCTTGTGCAGCATCACGAGCAGCATCTTGAACCGCTCGACGGCCCGGACCGCGTGGGGTACGTCGGCGGGCATCAGCACGAATCCGTCGGGGGTGGCGCGGACCGGCTGGCCGCCGATGACCAGCTCCGCCTCGCCGTCAAGCACATGCACGAAGGCATGGAACGGCGCCGAGTGTTCGCTCAACGCCTGGCCCTCGTCGAACGCGAACAGCGTCACCGTCCGGTCGTCGTCCTCGAGGACCGTCTTGCTCACCACGGAGTCGGCGGCGTAATCGACCGCCCCGGCCAGGCGCGGCAGCTCGGCAGGGGGCAGGTAGCCGGTGATCGCCCGCCCGGTCTCCACGTCCCCGGGCCAGTCCCCCGCGGCCAGCTTATCGGCGGTGGTGGCGACCAGACCGGCCAGGCCATTTCGTTCTGATGGGTCCGTTTGTTGTTCGCTCATAAGACTCTCCTTTTCTCGCGCCGCAGCGAAATGAAATGCCGGGAAGCCCCGGCTGCTATAGCAGCCCGGCCTCCCTGTGCTTCTCGGCGATGGTGTCGGCAAGCTTGTCGAGTGCCGCCAGGTCTTCTTCTCGTGGGGCGCCCTTGATCAGCACCGGGTCGAGCAGCTCCGGCTTGAACGCGGTCAGCATCCCGGTCAACGTCTCGACCACCTTGTTTCCCCATCCGTATGACCCGATGACGCTGGCGAATTTCGCCTTGGGCCGCAGTGCGTTGACCACGAACGTGGCGTAGGCGATTTTGGGGTGCGGCCCGACCAGCATGGCGGGCGTCGCGATGACCACGGTGGTCGCGTCCACCAGTTCGGTGGCGATCCGGCCCAGGTCGGCGACCGCAAGGTCGAACGGTGCGACGCGCACGCCTCGGTCGATCAGGGCGCCGGCGAGGTGGTTCACCATACTGCGAGTGCTGCCGTGCATCGATATCCACGGGATGAGCACCAGGTTGCCGGCGGACTCGTCGGACCACTCCCGATACCAGTCGGTGACCAGTTGGGGCCGGTCGTAGAGCGGGCCGTGGCTGGGGCAGATCGCGTCGATTGCGTAGTCGTCCAGCCGCTCCAGGTGTTTCCGAATCAGGTTGCGGAACGGCATCATGATCTCGGCGAAGTAGCGTTTCGTCGGCTCGTACTGCATCCGCTCGTCCTTGACGAACAGGTCGCTGGTCGCCAGGTGCGAGCCGAAGAAGTCGCAACTGAACAGCAGGTTGTCCTCGCGGAGATAGGTGACCATCGTCTCGGGCCAGTGGACCCAGGGCATGTGGAGGAACTCCAGCGTCCGGTCGCCGAGCGACACGGTCTCGCCGTCATCGACGGCCTGCACTCTCGCTTCTTCGATGTGCAGTTCGTCGACCAACAGGCCCTTGCATTTCGGGGTACAAAGCAGTGTCGCGTCGGGAAAACGGGCGAGCACGGCTCCGATCTGCCCGGCGTGGTCCTGCTCGGCGTGATTGGCGACCACGTAGTCCAGGGTGTCCACCCCGTCGAGGAAGGCGTCCAGTTCGGCGGCCGTCCGCGGGTCCACGGTATCGATGAGAGCGGTCTTTTCGCTTCCCTCGACGAGGTACGCGTTGTAGGTGGTGCCCTCGGGCAGGGGGATCAGCGCATCGAACAGTTCGCGGTCCCAGTCCACCGCTCCGACCCACGATACTCCATCGACGACGACTCTCGGTTTCATTTTCTATGCTCCCTTCCAGGCCCGTCGGCCTCGGGCCGTGCATGTCGGGCCTCGCCGCCAAGAGGCGAAGCCGCCGGTTGACAGAAGACGTTATTATACGCAGTTGCCGCCCCCCGGCCAGTCCCTGACCGCTCAATTTCCATGTAACCGATAGCCGATTTACCGCGTCACCGATCACCCGACAGAGGGGCGGGTATCCGACCGGGGATTGCGGCGGGAGGAGCGGGCCGGACCGGCGTCGGAGAAACTGCTACGGCATAACGCTGTCATTCCCGACAGAAAGATCGATGATTCGTCCATTCCTTCGATGCTGCGCACCCCGGTATACTGTTCTCCAAACCTGGCAAACTTTGAGGAGGACGATATGCGAGTTCTGATACTTGCCGCCGACGGATTCGAAGACAGCGAGCTGCTGGTGCCGCTGTACCGGCTGAAAGAGGAGGGCGTCGAGGTGGAAGTCGCCGGCCCGAAACAGGGCCAGACGCTCACCGGCAAACACGGCTACAGCGTGACCGCCGACCTCGGTTTCGCCCAACTGGACACCGACGGCTACGACGCACTGGTCCTGCCCGGCGGGAAGGCGCCGGAGACGGTCCGGCTCGATGAGCGGGCGGTGAGCGCCACCCGGCGGATGCTCGACGCGGGCAAGCCGGTCGCCGCCATCTGCCACGGGGCACAGGTGCTGATCTCCGCCAGCGCATTGCCCGGCCGAAAGGCGACCTGCTGGGTCGGCATCCGCGACGACCTGGCCTGTGCCGGGGCCGACTATCGCGACGAGGAAGTGATCGTCGACGGCAACCTCATCACCAGCCGCTGCCCCAGCGACCTGCCCGCCTTCTGCCGCGAGCTGACCAAAGCACTCGGCCTGGCCTGAGCGCGACCGCCACACAGCCGCGGCCGGCGAGAATGCCGATGCACCGTGCGGGAATCCGATCAAACTGCGCCTATGTGCCTCCCAGTTCCATCTGGTTTTCGTTGTTGTTGCGGTGTTTGGGGGCTTCTTTGAAGGTGTCGCGGAGGACGCGGGGCGGGGTGCGTAGGCAGTGGGGGTGCGGGCGGTCGGGGTCTTCGAGCAACTGCTGGATGGTGAGTATCTGGATGCGGGGGTAGTCGCGGTTCCAGCCCTCGGAATGGTACGACCCGGCGGACACGGCCTCTTTCTGCATCGGGCCGGTCGGCTCCTCGAGCGTGATGAACACGCCCATCTCGGCGTCCTCGCGTTCGAGCACGCCCTTGAAGTCG
>PWKM01000045.1 GCA_003559755.1 Planctomycetota bacterium | reverse complement strand
CCTCCGGCTCGTGGCCCGGTCGGGCCGGTCCGGGCCGTCCTGTCTTCTGATGCCCCGTCCGGCCTCGGGGCAGGGGTCAGTACGTGACCTCTCCGATCGTGATGTTCTTGGTCGCGGCCTGTCGGTCCAACACCGCGTTGACCTGGTGTTCGAACGACCGCTCGACATCGATCTTCTTCTCGTCGATCCGCTCGCGTATGTACTGGTTGCGCTGGGCGGAGAGTTCTCTGATTTGCGCCTGGATATCGGCCCGTGTTTTCGCCGCGTTCTCGACGTGGGCCCGGCGTTCGTCCGGGGTCATCTCGCGGAACGCATCGGGCAGTTCTTCGTCCTTGAGCTCCTCGAGTTCGACCGTGCCGTTGACCACGGCGTGGACGAGTTCGTTGTGGCCCCTGAAGTTGAGTCGTCCGCCGGCCGATGCGTTGAAGGCGGCCCGTTGTGCCTGGGACGACGGGGTGGTGGCTTCGTAGAGTTCGCCGGACCGGGCGATCCGTCCGTCTCCGTCGGCTCGTTGCTCGGCGGTGCCGTAGTAGATGCGTGTGCCGTCGAGCTGCGCCCCCAGTTCGGCGAGCCGCAGGTCGAAGGGAGTCGATTCGAGGATGGCGCTGCCGGCCTGCTCGACGCGGAAGTACTGCCCTTCGGCGAGCCGGGCGATGTCTTTCCAGTAGGGGGTGGTCTGGGCGATATTACCGCACTGGATGGTATTGATGATGATGCCCTTCTCGACGGCCAGTTTGCACGTTTCCGGGTACTTGACGTCGTCCGGGTAGTTCATATGTGGCGGGGCGTCCCCGATCAGGAAGATGACGCGGTAGGTCCAGGCGTCGGTGCTCCAGTTGATTTTGGTGACCGCCTCGTGGAGCGCCTGGTTGACGCTCTCGGGCATGTCGCCCCCGCCCTCGGCCCGGAACGACATCAGTTCCTGATAGACGGCGTCGAGGTCGTCGCTCAGGTCGGTGACGCGGGTGATGTACACGTCGCCTCGGTCGCGAAAGGCGACGAGGCCGATCCGGATATCGGGGGTGGGGGTGGACGTGGCGAGCATGTTGGCGATGGCCCATGTCTTCTCCTTGGCCGCCTGGATCAGGCCGCCCATGCTGCCCGTGGTGTCGATGCAGAAGACGACCTCGATCGCGGGCGGACTCTCCTCGGTATATTGCCATTGGGCGGAAGCGGGAAGGGCAGACACAACAAGCAGCACCGCCGACATCAGAGCCATCCGAACGTGTTTCATCGCTCGACTCCTTCTCTCTGGCCGGTCCTTATCTTTTTAGACGCAAAACCGGGCAAAAGGTTCAATAAAAATTCGATTTATCTCCAGAAATAATCCACGAGCATTCGACCGCCTCGGTCTCGCCCGGGTCCGGCCCGACGCGCCTCGGCTTCATCGCACCGCCTCCTCAACAAGGTGAACGGGGCATGCCAGGTTGATGCCGCGCCGTCCACGGTCCATTCTTGCCGTCGCCCGCCGCCAGCCGGCGGACGGCGCCCTGCAGCCGATCTCGGCCCACGTGTCTCTCATCTCAGTCCTTTCAATGTGCCCGTGTCCTTCGCCATAATAATACACCACAAACAAGCCCCGGTGTGTAACAAGTTCGTAACAACCGGATTACCGGGTTTCCGGTCCCGGAACCGCCCACCTGCCGCTCCCCTCGGCCAACGTGGCACACGACTGCGACAATTGGCTTGACGCCGGCTTTCCGGGGGCTATCATTGATACCATCGCCCGTGACGACCTGGCTCCTGATGGATGATGACCGCTGACGAGCGGAGTCCCCGGCGCGGGACAGGCCCGGAACAGAGCGGGCGCGGAAGGGGGTACGATGCGGCATAACGCGTGCCATTCGATGACGGTCACGCCACAGCACCGGCCGGGGCACGCCGCGCGGAGAGCGGCAAACCGCCCGAAGAAGGAGGCCGCGATGAATCGCTTATGGAAAGCCGTTCTTGTTCTCGTTGCGGGCCTGGCAGTGACGGGCTTCGGCCTCCCCGACCTCCGGGACGATGAGGACGCCGGGCCGCGCGACGAACCCCAAACCTTCAACTCTGAACTGTCCCTGAAGGTGTATGTCGTCCGGGAAAAGGACGGCAACCTGCGCGATGAAGGCGAACTGGTCGGGACAACCCCATCGGCGGAACCGATCACCATTCCCGCCGACACCTGGTGGTATGTCATGCCGGACGAGTCGGTGAGGATGCAGACGCTCGCCGCCGAGGTGCTGTTGAAAAACATCCCCGGCATCAGTCTGCCGGCGAGCGCGACGGACCGGGACCTCGCTCATTTCAGGGGGCTGACCGAGATGCAGGTGCTCTGCCTGGGGAGCACAGACATCAGCAACGACGGGCTGCAACACCTGGCGGGCATGGCCGAGCTGCGGATGCTGAACCTGAACCACACAAACATCACCGATGCGGACCTGGAGCGCCTGAAAGGGCTGACCAATTTGCGCTGGCTCCGACTCTGGCAAACACAGATTACCGACGACGGACTGAGGCACCTCAGGGGGATGACTGAGCTGCGAACGCTCCACCTGGATGGTACCGGCATCACCGACGACGCCCTCCGACACCTTCGACCGCTGACCAACCTTCGCGAGCTCGATCTGAGGAGAACGAAGATCACCAACGCGGGGCTGGAACACCTCAAGGCACTGCCCGGATTGCGAGGGATCTTCCTCCAGGACACACAAATCACAAACGCCGGGCTGGAACACCTCAGGGCAATGACGGAGATGCGAGCGATTGACCTGAATGGAACACAAGTTGCCGACAACGGGCTGCAACACCTGGCGGGCCTGACCGAAATGCGGGAACTCGACCTGCGGAACACGCGGATCACGAACGCAGGAATGCGACACCTCAGGGCAATGACTCAAATGCGGGAACTCATCCTCAACCACACGGAGATCACCGACGAGGGTCTCGCACATCTCAGGGACATGACCGAAATGCAGGAGCTTGCTCTGTGGAAGCTCCGGATCACCGACGCGGGGCTTGCCCACCTGAGAACAATGACCAAGCTCAGGGTACTTGACCTCGATGATACGCGGATCACCGACGCGGGGCTGGAGCACCTCAAGGACATGACCGAGATGCGGGACCTTCACCTCTGGAACACAGGGGTCACCGACGCGGGATTACAGCATCTCAGCCGAATGACCGAGCTCCGGAAGCTCGACCTCAATGGTACGCAGACCACCGGCACCGGCCTGGAACACCTCAAGGGCATGGCCGAGTTGCAGTGGCTCGACCTATCCAACACACCCTTCGCAGACGAGGGAGCGCAACATCTGGGCGCCCTGACCGGCCTCGAGGTACTCATCCTGGACCATACGCAGATCACCGATGCGGGGCTGGAGCACCTGAAAGGTCTGACCGGGTTAAAGGAGCTCCACCTCTGGGACACCCCGATTACCGACGCGGGATTACAGCATCTCAGCCGAATGACCGAGCTGCGGCAGCTTGACCTCGATGGTACGCGGACCACCGACGCCGGACTGGTGCATCTCCGGGGTATGGCCCAGATGGAGTGGCTGGACCTCTCGAACACGGGCGTCACCCGGGCGGGCGTGGAGGAACTGCGAAAGGCCATGCCCAACGCCCGGATCGACGGCGTCGACCAGTAAGCAGAGTTCCGGGCGGATTTTCAGGAACGGTTTGCATTGCATTCGTAAAGATCAATAATATCGGAGACAAGGATATCGGCGGAGAGGCCGTGAACGCCCCGGTCACGGGGCAGAGGGCCGGCGGCTCGGATCAGCCGACGCCGTTCGGACGACCATAGGCAGACCAAAGGAGGGATGAGCATGCCGAAGCAAGTGATTATGACCGACCGCGCGCCCCAGCCGATCGGGCCGTACAATCAGGCGGTGGCGACCGACGATTTCGTGTTCACCGCCGGGCAGCTCGGCCTGGACCCGGCGACCAACGAGCTGGTCGGCGACGACATCGCCGCGCAGACCACACAAGCACTCCACAACCTCCGGGAAGTCCTGCTCAAGGCGGGATGCGTACCGGAGAACGCGGTAAAAACGACCGTGTTCCTCGCCGACATGGACGAGTTCGCGGCGATGAACGAGGCGTACAAGGGCTATTTCGGGCGGGAGGCGCCGGCACGGAGCGTCGTCGAGGTCGCACGGTTGCCGCTCGACGCCCGCGTCGAGATCGAGTGCATCGCCCACAAATAGAGAGAGCACATTTTATCTCAGTCAGACGCATAGCGGCATCTCCGACGTGCAGACCCGGAGTTGTCAACAACGCTTTCCTTCCCCTGCCCTGAGGATGCACCGGTTTTGAAACAGCTTGGTTGAGGAGCGAAATGGAACGAGATGCCGTTCGCATTGCCAGGAAGAAGGTCGTGGGTGGAGATGCTGACGGAGCCGTGCGCGGCCCGCGACTTGGGACGGGCGGCAGATTCTCCGGTATATTCCTCTGGGATACGGCCTTCACCGTCCTATGGGCGCGATACCACCGAGACACATTGCCGGTGGGCCGCTCGCTGGACAATCTGTATCGTCTTCAAAGCGATCGCGGTTTCATATGCCGGCAGTACACGGCCGACGGCACGCCGGTATGGCCCGACCATCATCCAATATCGTTCGCTCCCCCGATACTGACCTGGGCCGAGTTAGACCTGTACGAGCTCAGCGGAGACCTGGAACGCCTGCACCGCGTATATCCCCATCTGCGCAAGCACCACCAGTTTTGTGTCGATCGTTTTCGGGCCGACGACGGGCTCTTCATCGGTGACCCGTGGGGGACCGGTATGGATAACCTGCCGCGGTGGCCGCGGGCATTCTCGGGCGAGGGCGAACACCTCGAATTGAACGACGAACAGGTTCACCCCCGGGTTCTCACCTGGTTCAAGCAGGAAGTAGCAACCAGCCCGGGCAGCGCCTGGAACCGGCAGGGCCGATACATCGACCTGTCCGCACAGATGGCGTTCAACGCCGATTGCCTCGCCAGGATGGCTGTCTTGATCGATGCACCGGACGACGCGAAGTCGTTCTCCAGCCAACGCACAGCAATTGGCGAAGCGATCAACGAGCGATGCTGGAGCGACCAGCACAACTTCTATTTTGATCTGGGATTCGGGAAGCAGATACCGCGCTACCACATCGGAGCATATTGGACCCTGCTCGCCGGCATCGTGCCCGAGCAGCGGCTCGACGGCTTCCTGGCCCACCTGGTGGACGACAGTAAGTTCGCTCGGCCTGTGCCGGTGCCGAGCTTGGCCTTTGACGACCCGGATTACAGGCCGGACGGGGATTACTGGCGGGGCAGCAGTTGGCCGCCCACCACCTACATGGTACTCCGGGGACTTCGGGTCGTGGGAGCGGAAGACCTGGCCCGGGAGATCGCCCTCAAGTACTACGGGGCGGTTCGAACCGTCTATCAATCCACGGGCACGTTCTGGGAGAACCTCGCACCGGAATCGCCGGCTCCGGGCAATCCGGCTCAACCCGATTTTTGCGGCTGGGCAGGGCTCGGGCCGGTTGCCGTTGCCAGAGAGTTCATCGACCACACCCGGCCGGGGTAAACAGTCGGCTGTGGCTCAACAGCCGCCCGTTGCCTGAGGGGCGGGGCTGGCGCCAGATGGTCGCGAAACGCCGTGCTCGGTTCGCTGTCCGCCCGCAGTTCTTACTCCCAGGGCGGGTGTTCGGGCAGCAGCTTGTCGAACTCGGCGATAAGCGATTCCTGGTAGTCGCCCGCGTAGTTCCCGGCGAAGAACCGGTCGATGGCCTCGTCGTGGAACCGGG
>PWKM01000291.1 GCA_003559755.1 Planctomycetota bacterium | reverse complement strand
TGATGAACGGCGCAATCGCCAACTTCGAGACGGCCGAGGCCGCCGGCGCCGGAACGCAAGACGACCCGAAAGTCTCCGCTGAAACCCGCCTGCGGGCGCCGGCCGGCCAGACCGTGCATTACCGCTACGAAGCGGGCGGCGTCAACGACGAGCTCGGCGGCCATGTCTGGCAGTTGCGCGCGGAGGACGGCGAAGCGCAGGGCGGATTGCTGGTCCCGCGCCCCTGAGGCGGCACCAAATCAAGGAAAGGCGAGAGTCCCTGGCCTTCGGACTTGGTTCCGGGGCGGGAGCCCTCTCCGGATAGCTGCTTGCGGAAACGCCCCCTGCTCCTTCGCCACGCCCGCGTCCGTGACCTGCCTGGCGGCGTCTCTCCGGTTCAGCCAGCGGAATGAAAAGTTGACCGGGGCCGGCGGTGTCCTATAATAAAGGCAGGAGACAGATATGCTTGAGATTCGCACCTATCCCGAACCGGTACTCAGACGTCGGACGCAGCCGGTGCAGCGTATCGACCGCAAGCTTCTCACGCTTGTGAGCGATATGCTGGAGACGATGTACGCCGAGGATGGGATCGGGCTGGCCGCGCCGCAGATCGGCGAGTCCATCCGCCTGTGCGTACTCAACGTGACCGGCGATGCCGACGGCGAGCTGGTGCTCATCAACCCGGTGGTCGTCGATCAGAGCGAGGCGGAGGTGGCCGAGGAAGAGGGCTGCCTGAGCCTCCCCGGCGTCCGGGCCGACGTGCTCCGGCCTGTGCGCGTCAAGGTGAATGCCTACGACCAGCGCGGCCAGGAGATCAACATCGACGCGGGCGGGCTCGAGTCCCGATGCCTCCAGCACGAGATCGACCACCTCGACGGACGGATGTTCATCGATCGGCTGAACCATGCAAAGCAGATGCTGCTCAGGCCGCAGCTCAAACAGTTGGAGAAAGAGTTCGCCGGCTGACACACCGACCGGCGGAATGATGGCCTCCCCTCCACACACTCGATTCGATTGACCCGGCCGGCATCGGCTCCATCGGCACGGCGGGCAATCAGTTCCCCTTCTCGCCGGGCCAGACCCTGGCCCCGAACCGTTCGGTCGCCTCCCACAGGTCCGGCGTCATGCGGTCCCGCACTTCCCGGCAGATGTCTTCGGAGACCGGGCCGTAGAACGCCTCGGCGACGCCCCCGGTGATGCAGGCGAGTGTATCGCTGTCTCCGCCGAGCGAGATGGCGTTGCGGACCGCGTCTTCCCAGGACTCCGAATCGAGGAAGGCGATGATCGCCTCGGGGACGGTCCTCTGGCAGGACTCGTCAAACTCGTATGTCGGGCGAATCTCGTCAACCGACCGGGCCAGGTCGTATCCGAAGGAGTCGCTGACCGCGTCGCGAATCTCATCCTTCGACCGGCCGTTCCGGCCCATCCAGATGGCCAGGGCGGTCGCCTGTGCCCCCTTGATACCCTCGGGGTGGTTGTGGGAGACCGCCGCCGTTCGCTCCGCCTCGCCCAGGACCTCCTCCCGGGTGTCGAACGCGAAGCCGACGGGGCTGACCCGCATCGCCGATCCGTTGCCCCAACTGTTGTACGGCTGGGGGTCGGCCGAATGCAGCCATACGCCGAACGAGCCGCCGTACCCGGAATCGGGATATCGGCGCCCGAACTCGAGCAGGGCATCGCGATAGTCGCCTGCGTCCAGGATGGCCGACGCCACGGCCACGGTCAGCACCGTGTCGTCGGTGAAGAAACACTGCTCTTTGAACAGCGGGAACTCCTTCGTCTTGATCGGCGCCCACTCATAGATCGAGCCGATGATGTCGCCCGCGATCGCCCCAAGCATTGTCTGATCCTCCAAAATGACCCCGTCTGCCGGCCCCGGACCGGCCTCGTGCGCTGTTGTAACACCGGGGACGCGGCGCTGTCAAGCCGGCGGGCCAAGTCGGACGCGGCTTCCATTGACAGCCCCGGCCCCGGCCTGTAAAACGGGGCCGAAAGGAGTTTTCTATATGTCCGACATTCCGATAATCGAGTTGAGCGGCTCGCCCGAGGAGATGGGCGAGGCGTTCGGGGAAGCGTTCAAGGAAGAGACCCGGCAGTTGACCGAATCGCGGATCGAAAACCTGATTCGCTTTATCGGGCGGCACGCCCCGGACCGGGCCGTCTCACGCCGCTCCATCCTGGAGAGCATCGGCCGGACGGTCGCCGCTCACGAGTCGTTTGACGCGGCGATCTGGTCGGAGTTCTGCGGGATCGCCCGGGCGGCGGACCTCGCCGTCGAGGAATTGCTGATCGGGAACGGCTATACCGACCTCCGCGACATCGTCCTGTTCGCGGGGCCGGCTGACGCCCCGTCCGAACACACCGGCGAATGCTCGGCGTTCCTCGTCCCGGCCGACCTGGCCCGCGACCATCGCCCCATCGTCGGCCAGACCTGGGACATGACCGAAAACACCCGGCCGTTCCTGGTGCTCGTCCGCAGAAAACCGATCGATGCCCCGGAGACCGTTTGCCTGACCACCACCGGCTGCCTGTGCCTCATCGGGATGAACTCCGAGGGGGTGGCGGTGGGCAACACGAACCTGATCCCGACCGACGCCCGGCCCGGCGTCAACTACCTGTTCGCCATCACCCGGGCGCTCACGTGCTCGTCCGCCGAGGACGCGATTTACGTCATCGAACGAACGCCCCGCGCCTCGGGCCACTTTTTCTACGCGGCCGACGGGAACACGGCGCTGAACATCGAGACCACGGCCGCCAGGACACACCGGACGGTCGTCGAGGACGGCGTGTTCGTCCATACCAACCACTACCTGTCCGACGAGCTCCGGCGGATCGAATTCGTCGGAAAATGGTTGGAGAACACACGGTGGCGGTACCAGAAGCTGGGCGAGAAGCTCGGCGAGCTGTCACCGCCGCTCGAACTCGAGACCTGCTCGAGGCAGTTGGCGGCGGTCACCCAGGACAAGGTGGAAGTGGGCACTTCGCTATCGAGTACGCTGGCCACGGTCGGGCAGTGTCCGGGCGAGGGGACGCTGATGGTTTGGGCGGGCGGAGCGGACGAAGGCGACCCCACCGTCCTCAGCGTATGACCACCGAGTCCGCCAGTGTCCGGCCCGCCAGCGGCTCAGGCCCCCGGGCGGCCCTCACCAACGCCACTGAAGTTCGTTGTAGCGTTCCTGCATCCGATTATGGAGGTCCCCGACCAGCCCACGCTCCCTGTCCGCGATATTCTGGAGCTCGTCCGGGTCTGTATCCAGGTCGAACAACTCGTGTTCGCCGCTGGAATGCTCGACCAGCTTGTGTGTGCGGGTGCGGATGAGGCGGAACTCGCGCAGGGCGCTGACCGCGTCGCTGCGGTGCTCGGTCGATTCGCCGCGCAGCACCGGGGCGAACGACCGGGCGTCAATCCCCTCCTGCCGGGGAAGGCCGGCCAGCTCGCAGATCGTCGGGTTCACGTCATTGAGCTCGACGAGGGAATCGGCGGTCGTCCCGGCTTCGATGCCCGGCCCGGCGACGATCAGCGGAACTCGAACGGACGGTTCGTAGGGCACGTGCTTGGTGTACAGGCCGTGGTCGCCGAGCATCTCGCCGTGGTCACTGGCGAAGACCACCACGGTATTGTCCAGCAGCCCCCGACTCTCGAGCGCATTGAGCATCCGTCCCGTGTAGTCATCGATGATCTCGATCAGCGCGCAGTACTGGCGGCGGGTCGCCGCGATCTCCTCGTCGCTCATCTCCCTCCGCCTTTCCCGCACCCATCGGGGCTTGTCCTCGAGCGAGTCCCGGATGGCTGGCGGCATGTCGGCCGTCCGGTACCGTTCGGCGTATTCGGTCGGCGGGTCGAATGGATCGTGCGGTCCGACGAAGCTGACGAAGTAGTGCCAGGGGAAATCGGCGGGCACGTTCTGCAGCCACTCGACCGCTCTCCGGCCCACGTAGCAGTCCTCGAACGCCTCGGTCGGCAGCGCCGAGTCGTGCGAAGCGCCCTTCACCCAGCCGGCACTGCGGCGGTCCTGATAGTCCCGGCGGAACGTTTCGAACAGGCCCTGTTCCTGCAGCCAATAGCCGTAAGGGCCGAGCGGGGTGGGCGAACTGCTGGCGTGCATCTTCCCCTCGCACTCCTCAGGGTGGGTGAACCCATATCCGAAGGTGCACGGTCGGTCTCCATACCGCCCGTTATATCGGTCCGGCTTCGCCAGGTCGATCTTGCCCACACATCCGACGCGATAGCCATGGTCGCGCAGACGCTGGTAGTATGTGGTTGCCGAGCCCGGCAGGTAGACGTGGTTGTCGAGCCCGCCGAGGTGACACGGCTGCAGGCCGGTGGCCAGCCCGATACGCGCCGGGGCGCACAGCGGGCTGTTGGTGACACAATGCGAGAACCGCACGCCCCGCCGGGCCAGCCGGTCCAGGTTCGGGGTGTTCACGAAGTCGGCCCCGGCGCAGCCCAGGAAATCGTGGCGGTGCTGGTCGTCGCAGATAAACAGGATGTTCGGTCGATCGGTCATCAGGCAGTCCTCTCAAGTCGGGCGGATTATAGCGCACGGTAAGGCGGAGGGCAAAACGGGCGGACTGCCGGTGCAGTGTCGAGCAGGCCCGCCTGACCGAGTTCGCGGCAGCCGGGGGCGGGCGCCGACCGTTCAGATCAAGCTGGTGCTGAAGTAGCGTTCTGCTCGGTCGGGGAACACGGTGACGATGTTCTTGCCCGGGCCGAGCTTCTCGGCGACCTGGAGCGCCGCCCAGACGTTCGCCCCGGAGGACGTGCCGACCAGGGCGCCCTCGAGGCGGGCCAGCCGGCGGGTGGTCTCGATGGCGTCGTCGTCTGTGACGGTGATCACCTCGTCGATGAGCGACGTGTCGAGGACCGGCGGCACGAACCCGTCGCCGATCCCCTGTATCTTGTGCAGGCCCGGCTCGTGGCCGAGCAACGCGGCCGAGTTGGCCGGCTCGACCGCGACGGTGAGGATGTCGGAGTTGTGTTCCTTCAGGAACCGGCCGACCCCGCCGAGGGTGCCCCCGCTGCCCACGCCGGCGACGAACGCGGCGACGTTGCCCTCCATCTGCCTCCAGATCTCCGGCCCGGTGGTCAGGTAGTGTGCCTCCGGGTTGAGCGGGTTCTCGAACTGGCGGACCGGCCACATATCATCGTTCTCGCCGAGCATCTTCTCGAGCTGGTCGACGGCGCCGGAGATGCTCTTCTCGGCGGGGGTGAGGAAGAGTTTCGCTCCCAGCGCCCGGATGATCTTCTTTCGCTCTTCGCTCATGTCCTCGGGCATGACGATGACGACCTGGTAGCCCTTGTGGATGCCGATCAAGGTGACCCCGATGCCGGTGTTGCCCGAGGTGGCCTCGGCGATGGTCATGCCCGGCCTCAGCTCGCCGCTGCTCTCGGCCTGTTCGATCAGGTATTTTGCCACTCGGTCCTTGATGCTGCCGCCCGGGTTCAGGTATTCGGCCTTGGCAAAAACCCTCCCGTCGGAAATCCGGGTCAGGTCGAGGAGCGGGGTGTTGCCGATGGCGTTCAGTATGTTTGTGTAGTATTCCATCCGTCAGCCCTTGTTTTTGGTCGGTTGCGGGGCGAAGAACAACGCATAAACGAGAAGTCCGCCGGCCCCGACAACGATGGCGATGTCGGCGACGTTGAAGGCGGGCCAGGCCGTCCCCGGCCAGTAGTACACTTCGATAAAGTCGCGCACGTAGCCGAACGCCACCCGATCGAACACATTGCCGATGGCGCCGGACATCACGAGCCCGAGTGTGACCTGCATGGGGACGGGGCTGCCTTCTTCCCGGTAGGCGAACACG
>PWKM01000278.1 GCA_003559755.1 Planctomycetota bacterium | reverse complement strand
TCGTCCTGCTGCAGCGCGGCGATGGCACCGCCCGCCATGGACAGCACCCCGACCAGCACCATGATCCAGCCGATCGGCGCGGTGGCTCCGAAGACGGCATAGGCGGTGCGGATCATCGCATAGACGCCGATCGTCTGGACCAGGCAGCCCGAGATGATGGCCGAGACCGGGGCCGTGGCGGCATCCAGCGCGTCCGGCTGCCACACGTGCAGCGGCATCAGGCCGGCCTTGAACGTGAAGCCGGCCAGCATCAGCACGGCCGCCATGAAGACCACCGAGTCGGGGGCCATCACCGGCCCGCTCGCCGCGATCTTCTCGCCGAGATGGGCGATGTTGACCGTGCCGTGCACCGAATAGACCAGTGCGATGCCGAGCAGGGTGGCGATCGAGGCCACCGCGCCGAGCACGGCGTACTTGAGAGCCGCTTTCAGTTCGTTCGCCCCGCACGCGAAGCCGACCAGCACGTAGGATGCGATGGCGGCGATCTCGACGAATACGTAACGGTTGAAGATGTCGCCGCTCAGCAGCGTCCCGTTCATCGCTGCCAGGAGCAGCATGATGAGGGCGAGAAAGCGGGTGCGCGAGGTGTACCGCCGCATGGATGCCGTCGCGTAGAGGATCACGGCGAGGGCTACGATGGCCGTGACCACCAGCACGAGGCCGCTGAACCCGTCGCGGGACATCTCGATGCCGACCGGCGGGTCCCCCCCGCCGACGGCGTAAGACCCTACAAAGGGGGACAATGCGGCTGCTCCGGCGAGCACGAACATCCCCGTCGCCACGGCCAGCAGGTCGCCCGCCCGCTGCCTGCTGCCGGGCAGCAGCGCCATCACGAAGCCCGCCCCCAGGGGGACCGCGACCATCAGTGGGATGAGGACGCTCATTGCTCGGCCTTCTTCCTCGACTTCAGAATCTCGGTGATGTCATAAGTGCCATGCACGTGGTAGATGCGCAGGGCCATCGTCACCATCAGCGCCATCACCCCGAGCCCGATCACGATCGAGGTGAGGACCATTGCCTGGGGCAGGGGGTCCACCGCCTTCTCGGCAAACTGCACGCCCTCGTAGATGCGCTCGGTGATGATCGGGGCGATGCCGCCCCGTCGATACCCGATGACGACCAGGAACAGGTTGACGGCGTTCTCCATGATCGAGATCGAGATGATGATCTTGATTACGTTCTTCTGGCTGATCAGCCCGAAGATGCCGACGCACAGGAGCATGGCGCAAAGGACATAGACCACTAGACACCCCTCCCGGGCCGAGTTTTCGCGTTTTTCGCCGCCGTTATCATTTATCCTCCAGCGTGCGGATGGGCTCGTCCTTTTCATCCGTCGAGATGCGAAGGGCGCTGAGGGCGAACATCACCAGGAACAGCGAGGCGGCGACCTTCAGCCCGATCGCGATGTTCGCGGGCATGATCGTGCCGCCGCTGAACAGGCGGAGGGGCTCGCCCGGCAGGCGCTGCTGGATGAAATTGGCGAAGAAAACGCCGGTTACGGCGAGCCCGACCAGGGCGATACACAGGAACAGGAGCGCCCCGACGGCATCGAGCTTCTTGGCCACGCCGAAGGGCAGCCGCTTGAGCGTCGCCTCGCGGCCGCGTGCCAGCAGGGTGAGGATGAACGCCGACGACAGGATCACCCCGCCGGGGAACCCGCCGCCCGGCGAGAGGTGCCCGTACAGGGCGACGTAAATCCCGAACACGAAAATCAGCGGAGCCACCCAGCGCGACACCCGCGACACGATCAAGCTGCGATTGTTCATTCCTCGTCCTCCCCGCCGTCGGCGTCTTCCCGGTCCTTCTTTCCCTTCTTGCGCAACAGCACCAGGGCGCCGAACACCGCGGTGAAGATCACCGTCGCCTCGCCCAGGGTATCGTACGCCCGGAAATCGAGCAGCACGCTCATCACCTGGTTGGCCGAGCCGGTCCGCTCCAGCCCTTCTTCGAGATACACGATCGAGGGAGCGTCGTCCACCCGCTCCATCACCGGCGAGCCGAACTCGGGCAGCCCGGTGAACGACCGCACCATCACCAGCAGCAGGAGCACGGAGACCGCCGCGGCCAGGCGGAGCCGTTTGGGGGAGGGCGTCCCCGATGTCGTGCGCACACCGACCCCGATGGTCACCTTGATCAGGAGCACCAGCGCGACCACCTCGACGACGATCTGGGTGATCGCCAGGTCCGGCGCCCCGAGCAGCAGGAACGCCACGCTGGTGCCGATGCCCACCGCCCCCACCGCAATCACCGCAGACAGGAGCTCGTCCGTCCACAGGGCGACGATCCCGGCGAGGATCATAAACAACAGCATAAAAATGAGCAGCAGTTCCATAGCATATCGCTCCAAACGCCGAGTCGCATGAGTGGCACGGTGCCCGACGGTTTGTCCGGCCGGTAGAGAGCGGTAGAACGTCGGGACTCGACTTGCCTGGCGTACTGGGGCAGCGGCCCGCAGAGGCCCGCCCGGTGATATGGTGGCGCCCGACCCGCCCGAACCGTGCGGGCGGAGAATATCACAGGGGGGATAGAGTGTCAAGATGCCGGGACCATCCTTGGACTATCCCTCCAGTACGGCAATGCCTCCACGTCGGGGACCCGAGCCGAAAGAGCTTGGCGGCTTGACAGACCGCCGTCCTTGAGTCAACATGTGCCCCAAAGGTGTGACCGGCCTATCCCGGAGGAGACGATGATGAGAACGGTGTGGTGCCTCGCCTTTGTCGGGCTGATCCTGTCGACAGTGGCCCTTGCAGCAGACGATTTGGAACTCCCGACGGTCCGCGACGAGCGGCCGCGGCTGTTCCTCCGGGCCGAGGAGTGGGACGGCCCGGCCGTCGAGAAGATACGGACGTGGATGGACCTGCCGGAGTACCGGACACGGGCCAGGAAGCTGACCGGCGGTGCCGCCCGCTATCCCAGCCACAAGAACCGGCAGGCCCTGCTCTGGATGCTGACCGACGACGAGGAGGCGGGCAGAAGGGCGCTCGAACGGTTCAAAGCGACCCAGATTCAGGGCCGAACGCCCAGCTATTGGGGCATCAGCTCCGTCCGGTCGGCCGCCGCATACGACTGGCTCCGCAATCATCCGGGCTGGGACGAGGAGAGCCGGGCCGCCAAGATCGCACACCTGGAAGAGTGGGGCGAACGGTCGATGAACTACCTCCGCCGGAACCCGTCCACCCCCTTCTACTCCCGACAGCCGGGGGCACTCGTCGCCCTGACCACCATCGGACTCGCCCTCCACGGCGACAGCCCGAAGGCCGACGAGATGCTCCGGTTCGCACACGACTACCTGGTCAACGGGATGGGCACGATCAGGCAGGCCGAAGACGGGGCGACCGGCGGGGCCACCTACGGGCTGATGCACGCGTTCAACGACCTCGCATGCACCGTCGCCGCCTGGCGGAGTGCGACAGACTGGGACGCGGCCGAGTGGATCCGGGAGCACCAGGGCAACTGGCTCGAACGGCAGATGCTCTACCAGATCTGGCACACCTACCCCAACGGGTGGTTCGTCAAGGACGGCGACGTGTGGGGCGGATCGCACAGCGACCGGACCCAGTTCCGGATGCAGATGGACATCATCTCGGGCTTCTATAACCACGGCCCGGGCCGAGCGCACGCGCTCCAGATGGCCGAGCGCTGGCCGAACTGGGACGGCAACCCGTCCGACTATCACACCGTGCACGTCTGGCAGTTCTTCGTGTTCAACAACCCCGAACTGGAGCCCGCTCCGCTCTCCGAGCTGGGCCGGGCCGAGGTGTTCAGCCCGGACCTGCACGGGTTCGTCGCCTGGCGGAACTCGTGGGAGAACGACGCCGCCATCGTCCACTTCAAGTGCGGTGAGACCGTGGACCACCACGCCACCTGGGACCAGGGCCGGTTCACCGTCTTCAAGCACACACCGCTCGCCATCAAGAACGGGGCGTACATCGGCTACAACAGCCCGCACCATCAATATTACAAGTCGCCGTGGAGCGCGAACAATGTCGTGTTCACCGGACCCGAGTACAGCGGCCGGCAGCCCCGCATCAACTTCCACGGCTCGAAATCGTGGGACGAGTGGAAGCGGGAGCGGGACCGGCGATTCGACCGCCCGCCGACCGGCATCCTGCTCGAGACCGAGGCGAACGATGAGTACGCACGGGCACTCGGCGACCTGTCGGCCTCGGTCCCCGGCGATACCACCTGGACGCGGGAACTGGTGTTCCTCGGATATCAGTACCTCATCGTGCTCGACCGGGTGAACATCGACGGCGAACGAGTGGACCGGCATCGTTGGCTGCTCCAGACGATCAACGAGCCGAGGATCGACGGTGGGCTGGTGGTCGCCGATAACGAGCCGGGCCGATTGTTCGCGAGGACGCTCCTGCCCGAGAACGCGAAGCTGACCAAGGTCGGCGGGCCGGGGCGCGAGTTCGACTACGACGGCACCAACCGCCCGCCCAACCGAGAGCAGTTCCCGCCCGAGATGATGATGGGCTCCTGGCGGGTCGAGGTCGAACCGGAGGACGGGGCCGGAGAATGCACCTACCTCCACGTCCTGTTCCCGACGAATACCGAGACCGAGGCGATGCCCGAGTGCTCCGTCGAGCATGATGACGAAACGATCACCGTGAAAGTCGGCGAACTCGAGCACGTGTTCCGCAGGGAGCGGGAGTGAGCGGCCCCGCGAGATAACGGGTCCGCATGGCCGAAACGACAGGCGACTATGGAAAGGAGAATTGATGAGGATCGTTGGGGTTGACGGAAGCGGGCGGACAGGCGGGAACACCGGGGCGCTCGTCCGGGCGTTCCTGGACGGGGCGGAGCGGGCGGGGGCCGAGACCGACATGCTCGAACTGGGCGACTGGTCGATCCGCGGCTGCACCGCCTGCAAGAGCTGCAAGTCGGACCCGGAAAAGGTCTGCGTGATCGAGGACGACATGCAGCGGTTCTACCGGCTCGCACCGAAGACCGACGTCCTGTTCCTCGCCGCGCCCATCTACCTCGATCATATCACCGCCCAACTGATGGCGTTCATCCAGCGTACATACTGTTATCTCAGCCCGACCCTCGCCAACTACTGGCCACACCCCGATACCCGGTTCGTGGCGGGGATAACCTACGGAGCCGGCGATCCGAACATGTATGATTATGTGCTCGATTGGATGGAAGCCAGGATGGCCTACTACTTCGACATTCCGACTGTCGACAAGCTCGCTGTCCCGTCCTGCTCTCACGTCAGCATCATCGGAGACGACCACCCCGAGGTCGCCCGCGCCGCCGGGCTCGGCCGCGAGCTGGCGGCGGGCTGAGCCGCATCCTCAATCGAGCGGCAAGCACACCGCCACTGTCACTGGACGGTATCGACGGCTGCGGAGCAGCGGATGAAGAAAGCCCGGACCGCCCATCCCACGGCGCTGCTCGTCTCCACGACCGTCATCTACTACGGGCTGGATGTCGTCCGGAGCATCTATCTGTACGGGCGGTTCGGCCCCGACGCGCTCGATCCGTTCTACGCCGCATCCGTCGTGCTCGAGGGGATGACCAACGCCCTGATGCTCTCCGCACTGGTTGCGGTCCTGATGCCGGCCCTGGCAGGGGTGACCCGGACGGGCGGCGAGGTGTTGGCCGAGCGGCTCGGATCGACCGCGATGCTGATGGTCGCCGGACTGATGGCGGCGGCCGCGGGATGCCTCATCGTCGTCGCCCCACTGGTGCTCCGGCTGTACGGTTTCGAGGTGACGCCGGGGCAGGCGCTCATCGCCCGACTGGTCTTCGGCGTACTGCCGTTCTTTGCCGCCGACAAGGTGCTCCGCGTCCTGCACGAGAGCCGGCAGCAGTTCGGGCCCACGGTCGCCGCCTCGTTGATCGTTCGGGTCGTGTTCCTGGCCGCGGTCATCGGGCTGGCATCGAGGTTGGAGGTGGTCGGGGCGGGGGTCGCGGCGCTGGCGGCGGCCGTCGTGACTGCGTCGTTCCTGCTGGCGTCTTATCTGGTCGCCGGCGGCCGGTTCCGCCGCCCGCTGGCCCTGGGCCACAAGGTCGTCCGACAGGCGGGGAGCCGCCTGGTGCCGTTGGGGATTGCGGGCTTCTTCGCCCAGGCGCCCTTGATCGACAGCATTTTCGCCCGGCGGTTCTTCGGCGAAGGGCAGTTGAGCATGCTCCGCCTGGCCTGGACGATCTACAGCGTGCCCATCGCGCTGTTCTGTATTTCGGTGGGCACGGCGGCGTTCCCCCGGATGTGTGAGGCGGCGGCCGAGGGCGACCGGCGATCGCTGGCCGGGCACATTTCGACCGCGCTGCGTCGGGCGATGTATTTCACACTCCCGGCGATGTTCGGGCTGATGGTCGTCGCCCATCCGCTCATCCGGGTCGCCTACGAGCGGGGCGAGTTCGGGCCGCAGCATACGGCGGTCGTCGCCGCCTGCCTCATTGCGTTCTCGCTGGGCCTGGCGGCTGCGGGCGCCCGCCCGATACTCGGCCGTGCCCTGTTCGCTCTCAATCGCCATTCCTGGTACGTGGGCATCGAGCTTCTCACCCTGGTGCTGAACGTCGGCTTCAACGTGGTCCTCGCCGTGTGGCTCGGCTGGGGTGTGGTCGGTCTGGCGCTCTCGACTGCGGTATCGTGGTGGGGGACGCTGCTGGTGTTGAGCATTCTCGTCCGCCGGTCTGTCGGCACGCCGCCGGGGCTCCGTCCGGCCTTGTTCAAGATGTTCGGCGCGGCCGGGGCGATGGGGGCTGCCTGTGCACTGGTCTGGAAGCTGACCGCCGGGCCGACTCCGGGCCCGCCTTGGGCCGTCGGTGTGCGACTGGTTATCCTGGTGCTGTTCGGGGCGGCATTCTATGCGCTCACCACATCGGCGCTCCGGCTCGAGGAGTACGACGATGTACGCGGCCTGGCGCGCAAGTTCCTCGGCCGGCTTCGGGGGAAGCGAAGCGCCGACCGCTGAGCGCCGGGGAAGAATTCACAGCGGGCCGGATGGGAGTCAGTCGAGGGGGGCGATCTCGTAGAGCACGAGTTCCTTGATCTGCTCGATCTCGACCAGCTTGTCGCGTTCGACCAGCGGCCCGATCAGGTCGAGCGCGGGCGGGAACCGACGGCGTAGGTTTTCCCGGTTCACCGCCACGTGGGTGTAGCCCGGTTGCCGGAGTTGTTCGAGCAGTTCGGCGGGGCTTGCGATGGCGGGGAAGTCGACGCGGGCCTGGCGGAGCGGCATCCCCATCGTGGCGTCCAGCCCCAGCGCCCGGAAATGGTAGATGCGTTCGCCGACGAAGAACAGCTTCGCATCCGGGCCGAGCCGCTCGGCCGCGTACTCCGCCATCGGATAGACATCGTCGGCCCGCCGGAGGTACTCGGCCCGGCTCTCCGCCCCGAAGACCACACCGGCCCGAGTCGCAGTGCGCCCGACAAACGGGACCAACTGGAGGAGCAGGACGACGACGGTCACGAAGCCAACGGTGATCCGGACCCACCTGCGGCCGTCCAGCCACTCGAAGGCCCGGCCCGACACGGCCGCACAGGGGACGATGAACGGCAGCAGGTAGCGGAACATCGGGAACGTGAGGATGATCTGCCCGAACGCGAGCGCGGCCACGCCCACGACCACCAGAGCCCAGCGGGGCGCCGGGCGCATGAGGAGCAGCAGCGGGACGAGAGCGAGATAGAGCGGCCCCGGCGAGTTCTGAGCGCCCTCCGGCTGCGGCCCCGCGGCAATCCCCCGGCTGAACCCCAGCGTGTGGTTGACCGGATAGAGCAGCACGTTCAGCGTATCCCGGGGATAGGGCGGAGGCGTCCGCTCGACCGGGCGCTCACCGGTCAGCCCCGCGCTCAGGTGACGGGTCGGGATCGATCGGGCGAACACGGGATAGACAGGGTTGCCGGTCAGCACCACGTTGCGAACGTACCACGGGCACCCGATGACGACCGCCAGGAGCAGCACGCCCGCGCCCTCGGTCAACAGCCGCTGCCGACGACCGACGCCCTGCCACACCCGAACGCCCAGACCGACACACAGCGGCAGCAGGGCATACAGGGCGTTGTACTTGGAGCCCAGCGCGATGCCCAGGCAGACTGCGCCCAGAATCGACCAGCCCGGCCGGTCGTCCTGCCAGCCGTACACCAGCCCCACGAACGCCAGCAGGATATAAAAAACCAGGTGATAATCGACCAGGGCCTCGGACCCGAGCATGGCCCCGATCGGCATCAGGAGATAGATGGCAGCGGCAAGCAGAGAGCCCGTGCGGCCGACGTGCCGCCGAGCGAACCCGTAGAGGGCGACGCCCGCAAGCACCAGAAAGGAGAGGTGAAGGACGGCCGGCGCCGTGTCGCCGCCGAGCAGCATCGCAGGGATGAACAACATCACCCCGTTCATCGGGCCGTTGCTGTGGAGGTCGTCCAGCCGCATGATCCGGCCGGCCTCCAGATACTCGTGCGGCACCTTGAGATGGCTGATCGTCGCGTCCCAGGATGTCGGCGGGGCAACCGACGAGAGCAGACCGCTGAGGACCGAGACCGCGATGGCCGCGGCCAGGAACCACTCGAACCAACCGAGGCGCGGCGGCCAGGCGGACCGGACCGCACGGGCCGCCTCGATCGTCATCATGACGAGATCGGGCACGAGCAGGGCGGCGACCACCAGAAACCCGATGTGGACCGGGGGGCTGCCCAGCCGACCGGACAGGCCGATGGCCATCACCGCCAGAGACAGTACGCCCAGTCCCAGGCCGGCAGCGAAAGACAGACGCAGTGCCGCCGACTCGATGCGGAATCGGGCCAGGCGAAGGAGCCGCCGGCCCAGAGCCGTCCCGAACAGGACCAGGGCCAGGACGGTGAGGATGGCAATCATCAGTTTACCAGACGGAGTAACTCGAGAAGGCGTCCGACGAGAGGGAGCCGGTCGGCCGAAGTGCGGGCAAGCCCGACCAGGGCCGCCGAGTAGGCGACCACATACGCCCCGCAGACCGCCAGCACCCAGACCAGACCGGCGGCCACACGGCCGGGCCGGGCGTCCTGCTGCACTCGGTCAGACCCATTCATACGGTAACTCTTCCTCGGCTCCCGGTTCGTTCCGTTCCAGACGCTCCATGTGCGGCAGCAGCATAACGATGCCGGTGAAAATGAAGAACGGCTCCATGATTCGGACGATGATGAACGTGTTGGCGGCCAGGGCGTGGACCATCAGCCCGGCGAACCCGGCCAGGTATCCGATCGCCAGCCCGCGATACCACGGGATGGTCAACTCGCGATACGAACGCCATACGTGCCGCCATATTGCCGCCAGCAGGGCGAGGAATGCGAACAGACCGAGAAGCCCCGTCTCGGCCAGCACCCGCACGTACTGCCCATCGACGAACGGCCGCCCGCCCAGCACGCCCGAGCCGGTGAGCAGGGGGACCCAGTGGTCGACCGACCGCTCCCACCAGGTCTCCAGCGCGTCGCGGTAAGACCAGTACCGTTCGGACGCCGAGGGGTCGAGGTCGATGCCCATAAACCGTGCGGGCTGCGGCATGCCCGGATACGTCTCGTATCTTCCCAGAGTCATCTCGACCCGTTCTTCGACCGGACCGGGCAGCCACCCGGCCTGGAACCCGGACAGGATGAGGAAGGCGACCACGGTTGCAAGCCCGCCGATGACTGCCATCCGATGGCGGCTGAAGACCAGCAGGGCCGCCAACACGCCGGCAAGCCCGGCCCAGCCCGAACGCGACAGCGTGTACACGAGGAGCAGGATACCGGGAACGATCAGTGCCGCCCATCCCAGCTTGCGGAGCGCGGACCTGGTGAAGAGCAGGAACCCGCTGCAGATGCCGATCATCAACAGCAGATAGCCGGCAAGAGTGTTCGGCTCGGCGGGATGCTCGGCGAAGGTGGTCGGACGAAACCCGCCCGGAATCTGGGCGAGCCCGTATATGCACATCGCCGCATACGTCACCACCCCTGCTATCACCAGCCGCCGGAGGTCGCGCGGCGTCTCGATATAGTTCATCACCACGAAGAAGAGTACGAAATACTGGATGTATTTCAGCACGAAGAGAGGGGGGCCAAGGCCCGGCTCGACCCAGCCGAAACCGTAGCCCAACAGCGTGGCCACGACGGCGATCAGGGAATAGGCGATGATCGGCCGGTTCAGCGGGGTCCGAAACAGGAGCCCGAGCTGGCGGTTCACTGCCGCCCGGGCAAGCCAGGTGATGACGAGCACCACCAGGACGATGTCCTCGACGCGGATGGTGATCGGCCGCTTGGAGGCGGGCCCGAGCACCGGGCTTATCCTGATCTCGGGCGAGAACAGGCAGATGAAGATGAGGGCATAAAGGACCAGCTTGACCTGGGCGAAGCTGAGGATGCTCAGGGCCACGGCGAGCCCGACCGCGATCGCCACCTCGACGGCCACGGTCTCCATCAGATAGGCAAGGCCGGTTATCACCCCCAGGACCAGGACCACCGTGACAACCAGACCGGTCCGAGCGCCGGACGAGCTGAGCCGTACCCGGGAGGGCTCCGCACTGTTTATTGACAGCAGTTCGTCGGCACCCATCGGTTGGTCATCCCGCTGCGTTGGTCAGGCGGACTCGGGGCCCGGCTGGTCGTCCTGCTTCCCGAGCTGTTGCCGGAGCTCCTCGATTCGGCGGCCGGCCGTCGGATGCTCGGGGGCCAGCTCGAGCAGTTCCTCGTACCAGCGGACCGCTTCGTTGGGCAGCCCCGCCTCGTCGGCCATCTCGCCCAGCCCCTCGAGGGCCGCCTGGTTACGGGGGTCGAGGTCGATGACGTGGATCAGTTCGGCCTGGGCATCGCCGGCCCGGCCGATCTCTCGATAGGCCCGGGCGAGCTGGAGGCGAAGGGCGATGGAATCGGGCATTGCCCGTGCGGCCTTGTATGCCGTCTCAACGGCCTGATCGCCCTTGTCCTGGGCAAGCAGGAGATCGACGCGGCGGAGCGCCTGGTCTTCTTCGGAGGCCGCCTGGCTGTCGATCGCGCCGCTCGGTGCCATCTCGCCCCGCGGCGTTGTCTCGCCGGCCTCTCGCCCATACGCCCGACGCACACTGCGCTTGTATGGGTAGCTCGGCGATATCTCGCCGGCCGTCGGACGCAGGTCGTTGAGTACGACTCCGAAGAGCTTGGTTCCCGACGACACAAGCTGCTCCTTGGCCCGGCTGAGAACAGTTCGAGGCGTCGAGCCGGCACGATAGACCAGCACGGCACCGTCGACCAGGGGGGAGATGACCGCGGCGTCGGCGACCGGCAGGATCGGGGGACTGTCGACGATAATCACGTCGTAGCTCTCGCGAAGCTGATCGAACAGCCGCGCCATCTCATCGGACCCCAGCACCTCGGCGGGGTTCGGCGGCAGGGCGCCGCAGGTGATGATGGACAGGTTCTCCAGCCCGGACGAGCCGACGGCGGCCTTCATCCCGATCCTCCCCAACAGCAGGTCGCTGAGCGATCGTTTGGCCCGACGCCAGTCGATCGTGCCGATGGAGATGTCGTACAGCCCGGGCTCCCGGTCCACCCCGAAGATGTTGTGGAGCCGGGGCCGGCGCAGGTCGGCTTCGACCAGGCAGGTGCGCTTCCCGTTCTGGGCGCTGCTGAGGGCGAGGTTGGCGGCGACGAGGGTCTTGCCCTCGTACAGGGTGGCGCTGGTCACCAGAACGGTCTTGGAGCCGGGCTGGTCCTGCTGGAGGATGAAATCGAGGGTAGTCCGCACAGCGCGGAACGATTCGGCCGGGATCGACATCGGGTCGTAAAGTGTGACCAGGGCGGCTCGCTCCCGGAGTTCGGCATCGGATGACCGGGCTTCGGCGTCGGGGTCGCGCGACCGTATCTGGGCGGCGAGCCGGTCGGACTCGAGGCGGGGGATGACCCCGAGTACGCGGGTCTGCAGGTACGACTCGACCTCCTCGATGGTGTCGATGGTCAGGTCGAACGTCTCCCACATGACGGCGATGACCACGCCGAGGATCAGCCCGATGAGTGCTCCGACGGCCGTCTTGGCCGCCGCCCGCGGGCCCTCGACCTCTTCGGGAGTCCCGGGCCGCTCGATGATGCGCACGTCGATGCCCTGCCGCTCGTACAGCCGGAGCTGGGTGAGCCGGTCGTTCAGCCGACCGATGTTCCTCTCCACGTAATCCAACTCGCGGGTCACCCCTTCCATTCTCCCCGCGAGCAGGGCGGGCATCCGCGCCTTTTCCTCGTGTTCTTCGACGTTGGCCTGAGCGGCGGCCACATCGTCCTGAGCGATCCGGACGGCGTCTTCGACCACAGAGTTGATTCGTTGGGCGAGCCGGGCGATCTTCGCTTCCTGGGAGATCATGAAGTCGGAGGTCGGGGCGTAGTAATCCTTCTCCTCCTTCTCACGCTCCAAGGCCATTGCCATCTCATAGAGCTGCAACACCGCCTCGTTGTCGATCCGGCCGGGAGGCGGGATGGGGCTGTAGGCGCGAGGCGGAGCGGTGCCTTCCCGGAGTGCCTGTTCGATGCCCTGCCTGGTCTCCTCCCGCTCGGCCAGATAGTCGGATAGCGTATTGTAGTAATGCCGGACGAGGGTCAGGTGGCGGCGGGCATCGGCCAGCTTGGACCGGGCGTCCTGGTATTCGGCGCGGGCGGCGTCGGCCTCGACGATCTCGGTGCGGAGTGATTGCCTGGCGTCGGCCAGTTCATCGCGTTCGGCGTCCAGACGCCCAAGTTCCGCCCGGGTCTCCTCGATCCTGTCGGCGATGGCCCTCTGGCTCTGGTGCTCGGTGTATGCCTTGTACACGCCGATGATCGTCTCGTTCAGCCGGATGGCGGCGCTCTGTGCCCGCCGGATGTCGGCGACGGCGAACTCGTGTGCGTTCGTCCGGAGGTCCAACTCGAAGGTCTCGGTGATCATGTCCCACTCGATGACGATGTTGTCCTGGAGCCGGGAGACGATCAACTCGACGAGGTCGGGCTGGTTATGGACCATTGCGGTTTGGAATTCTCGGCGGTCCACGGCGCCGGGTGACGGCAGGTGTTCCCTCCATTCATCGAGGAGCCGTTCCTGAGCGGCGGACGAGGCGATGATGGCCTCGACCACCTCGTTATCGGGGTGGGCGAACAGGTAGATCAAGTCCTCGGTGGTCGCATAGCGCAGCCGGGCGGCGGGGGCATCTTCCGGGCCGGCCTCGGGCACCTGTCCGTTGCTGAGCGCCTCGAGCAGTGCCCGGTACAGCGCTCGTCTCTCGGCCGGTTCGTCCTCGATCAGCCGCTCGATCTGGTCCGGTGCCAGTTGGTAGAAGGGCCGCAGTTCGATGGCCCACAGCACGTCTTTGAGCATCATCTGGCTTTTTGCCAGCTTCCCCTCCTGGGCGACGTTTATGGCCACGGCCCGGGGATAGCCGACCAGTTGCTCGGTGCTCACACTGATTTCACTGGTGGCGCGGAACGCGGGCGGCCGGCGAAAGACGTACTGGGTCAGGAAGTAGGTGAGCCCGGCTGCGACGACGCAGGTGAGGACCACCGCCAGTTTGCGCTTTCGGAGAATCCGCCAGTAGTCCTGGACGCCCATTTCATACTGAGGCATGTTCCCGTTCCTTTATCAGTCAATGGCCCGGTACTGGTATCTGCGATCGGTGGCCCGGTCGAACCCGGGAAGGAACCATGAATAGAACTCGCGGACGTTCGCGATCCAGTTGCTCGGGACGTAAACGATGTCTGCGTCTTTGAGGGGGATATTCTTGCTCAGGTCCCCCTCGCGGAGGATATCGAGCATGTTGATCTGGAGGAACTCGGGGTCGTCCCGGTCCCCCCGGATGACGATCACCTGCCTGCGGTTGGCAGACCGGAGGAAGCTGCCGGCGAGCTGGATGCTCTCGAGCAGGGTGATCGGGTCGTCCAGTTGATAGACACCCGGTTCTCTCACCTCGCCGAGGACATAGACCTTCCGGTCGGTGATCCGGATGGACGGGATGTACACCGTGTCGCCACGATCGAGCAGGACGTCCTCCTCGAGTTCGCTCTGGAAGATCGCTTTGAACAGGTTGATCACCCGTTTCTCGCCCGTCTCCTTGCGGACCTCGACGCGCGTCAGGTCGGCGTGGTCGGTAAACCCGCCGTGCCGCACGATGAACTCGAGTGTCCGGGTGCGGCCGTTGAGAACGTACTGGCCCGGCCCGGTCAGACCTCGGTTCGGCAGGTTGCGAATCTCGCCGAGCACGCTGGCGGTATGGGCTGCGTACTCTCTGACGGTGACCGAGACGGCGGGGTCCTGGAAGACCTGCTGGGCCAGCTTCTCCTGGATGAGCTCCCGCAACTGCGTGGGAGTCAGCCCGAAGCCGTGCTGGTCCACGATGGTCAGCGGATCGGAACTGACCACCGGGAGCAGCAGATCGCCCGACGGCTTGACCTCCCGGATCTGCTCGAGGGGGTCGGCATGGCGGCTCGGGTAGATCCGGATCTCGAGCACGTCGCGGGGGCCGATCCGATACTCGGTGTACTCCCGGCCCACCCGGCTCACCATCGTCGTGAACACGTAATTCTCTCTCGGCTCATCAGGGGCCCGCCCGGGCGCCCGCAGGGGACGCGGGGTCCACTGTTCGTCGGGCACCGAACGAGTACGGGGAGAGATGGCAATCGGCGTGTCGGGCTGCGTGGTCTGGAACCAGACGTTGATGCCCTCGCCCCGGGCTGCCAGGACGATGTCGGGCCGGCCGTCCTCGTTGAAATCGGCGGTGGTCACCGCGAAGTAGGACCCCTTGGGCGGGAACGGACGGCTCTGCTCGAGGAACCTGGGGACGAACGGCCGGGCGGCTTCTTCATCGGTCGGCAGTTGGAGCCAGCAGCGAATCCCCCGCTCGTCGAACGATGTGGCGACCACGTCGAGCAACCCATTCTCGTTGAGGTCGACCGCTTTGACATCGGAGAAGCTGCCCCGCCCGGCCAGTTCGACCGGGGTGGACCACCACCCGGCCTGCCGGTGGGAATCCTCGGCGGCCCCGTGCCGGTCGTTCAGGAAGATGCAGACCGCCATATCGCTCCGGTAGCTGGTGGCGATGATATCGATCTCGCCGTTCCCGTTGAAATCGCCGACGTCGACGCTCTGGAAGTTGAGCTTGATCGGCGGGTCCTGGACAGACCGGGTCCAGGAGCCGCGGCTGTTGCCGTACCAGATGTCCAGCCCGCCGGGGCTGCCCCATCGGGCCGCGACCAGGTCCAGATGCCCGTCCCGGTTGAAGTCGGCGACGGCGACATCGTGGTAGTGCTTGGTGGTCGTCGGGCCGAAGTCGTCCGACCAGCCGTCCTCGCCGAGGTTGAACCACACGCCGACGCCGCCCTCGCCGCCGTTCTTCTGGCGGGCGGCGATGATGTCCAGGCGGCCGTTCCGGTTGATGTCGGCCAGGATCACGGCGGAGTAGTCCTGGGTGAGGGCGGGCGATTCGGCCTCCACCCACAAGGCGCCGTTCTCGCCCTCGGCCTGCTCGGCCAGGCGGTTGCGATAAATGCGAATTCCGGGCAGTTCTCCTTCCCCGGCGACGACGAGGTCGGGAAGCCCCTCGGGATCATCGCGGAGGTTGCCGATGGCCAGGTCGGTGGGACGGCCGAGATGCGGTGGCCCCTCGACCGAACTCCACGTCCCGTCGCCGTTCGCCAGCCAGATCTGTACGCCGCGGCGATCAGACCGCCCGGCGGCGATGTCGGGCAGACCGTCCCCGTCGAGGTCGCCGACGGCCACGCTCTTGAAGCTGCCGCTGGCGGCCGGCCCCAGGGAGTTGGGGAACCAGTGGACCGGGTCGGTCGGATGCTGGACCCTGCGGAGCTGCGATTCGGGAACCGGCTCACGCACCAGCCCGCGCCCGACGGGATCACAGCCGGAACAGGCAATGAGAACCAGCCCGATCAGCACAAACCATTTCGTCGTTCCTGTTGTCATTGTTATCATCCCTGACTGGTCAGTTCCCGTTCGTCGACCGCCTCGCTGACATAGATCAGCGGCCGCGCGGTCAGATCAACGGCCCGGGGGCGTTTCAGCCGGCTGCCCCCCGCGTCGTACTCCACGACCACAACGGGCCGAAGCAGATTGTCCGGATTGGTCTTCACCACCCGGCCGACCTCGCCCGTGTTCAGCTTGACATAGCTCTCCAGCGGAAACACGGACACCTCGGCCACAAGCGCCCGGATGATGTGCGGGGCGAAAAACCGCGAACGCATCCCGATCACCTCGCGAAGGGCGTCGAACCCGATGAACGCCTTCCGGAACGACCGGCGATGCAGAAGCGATTCGTAGGTGTCGGCCAGACCGATGATCTTGGCGAACTCCGAAATCTCGTCGCCCGTCAGACCCTTCGGATAGCCCTGGCCCTGCTCCCGCTCGTGCTCCTGGTACACCGCCTCGGCCAGCCACTCATAGTCGGGGCCCAGCTTCTTCAGGATGTCGTAGGCCTCCTCGGGGTGACGGCGGATGGCGGCACGCTGCCGACGCGAGTACTTGCCCTCGGCGCGGACAACGTCGTCGGGGACCCGGCTCATCCCTACCTCGTGGCACAGGGCGGCCATCGCCAGCGCCACGAGCCGGTCGGTGTCGTAGTGGAGCCCGTCGCCGATCTTGATGCTGAAGACCGCACAGTTGACCGCGTCGTGGGCGCTCTCGTCGGTCCGGTAAGACCGCATCGCCTTGATGAGCAGCCGATTGCTGTCGCGGCACTCCCGGACCAGGGCCCCGGCCAACTCGCGGCAGCGGTCGATGTCGGGCGGTTCCGCCTGCTTCGCCCGCTCGGCCGCATCCTCGGCGAACCCGCGGCATTGCTCGTAAACCTCCTCGGCCTGAGCCAGCCGTTCCGCCTTGGCGCGGGCCTCCTCGGCGTCGGAGTCTGGTGTGACGGGGGATGACTGGGCTTCCGGCTCGGGGCGCGGTTCTGCTCCCCGCTGTTTCCCGAGCAATTGCCTGATCCGCTGGTTGACCTCGGCCGGGTTCAGCGGCTTGCACAGGTAGTCGTCCGCCCCGACCTGCTCGCCGACCACCTGGTCGGGCGTCTCGGTGCTGTTGCTGATCAGCATCACCGGGATATTGCGGAGGTCCGGGTCCTTGCGCATGTCCGTGACCAGCTCTGCCCCGCTCTTCCCGGGCAGTTCGAGGTTGGCGACGACCAGGGCGGGCCTGTCCCGGCGGACCATTCGGACGGCGCGCAGCCCGTCCTCGACCATCAGCGGGAGCAGGCCGAGTTCCATCACCTGCAGTGCGATGACCTGTCGAGCGGCGGGGTCGCACTCGGCGATGAGGACCGATGTCTCGCCGCCCGTCGAGTCGGTCGAGCCGGCTCTGACATCCTGTTCGCGTCTCATCATGTCTTTGAACTGCATCTTTTCTATCCTCTCACGCCACTGCCTGAACCAGTTCGGCGTCTACCTGCGGTCTTTTTCGCTGGAAGCCCCGCCACAGGCACAGGTCGGCCATATTGTTAATCCGGCGGGGGCAGCCGTACGTATGCTCGTAGATCGTCTCGATCGCCGCGTCGGTGAAGATGGGCCGGGCCGCACCCGCCGTCACCAACCGATGCGAGATATATTTCCTCGTCTCGTCGGGGCCCAGGTTATGGAGGTGGACGCGCAGGGCGAGCCGCTGCTCGAGCTGGGGCAGGGCGGCGATCCGCTCACGAAGCTCCGGCTGACCGACGAGGATGAGGGTCAGGAGGAACCGGTCGTTGAGCTGGTAGTTCAGCAGGAGCCGAAGCTCGTCGAGGATCGCCTGACGGTTGACGACCTGCGCCTCGTCGACGACCACGATCGTGTGCTTGCCAGCCATCACGTTGTCGTGCAGAATCTCGGCGACCATCCGGGAGAGCTTCTGCCGGCTCCGCGTCTGCTCCTCCACGCCCAACTGGTAGAGGATCTCGCGGAGGAACTCGAGGGCCGTCAATCTCGGATAACTCACCACGGCCGCCTCCACGCCATCGTCCATCAACCGTCGGATCAGCACCCGGATGAGCAGCGTCTTGCCGCAACCGTAATCGCCGGTGAGCAGGGCTCCACCCTTGCGTTCATAGACGGCGTAGCCGAGAGTCTCCAGCGCGCTCTGGTGCTCATCCGCCGGGAAAAGGTAACGGGGGTCCGGTGAGTTCTCGAAGGGCTTCTCTTTCAGACCCCAGAATTCCTCGTACATGGCCCCACCAAGTCCTATCCAAAGCTCTGCCCAGAACCCCTGTCGCAACGGTATGTCAAGGGAATATTACCATTATTCCTAAGAAAAGTACAAGAAAAAAACGGAAATACGTATAATTTTACAAAAGGACCCGGAAGGGCACGGTACAGGCACAGGAGCGAGTTGTGATATACGCCCCTCGTGGATATAATCCCGCAGCGGTGAACGACACACCGCACCGACGTTCGCCGGTGTGCTGTGTATGGTTCGCCCCCGGGTGACCGGGTGAACCTCGAACGGATTATGTGGGGCCGTGAACGAAGTGTTTGCGGCCGTCTGCCCGCCGTCGGGCCTCTCAAGCTGCTGCCTCCGGCTTTCACGTCGCCCAAGAGGAGAAGACAGGAATGAAGCGATATGCCCTGGGACTGGATTACGGAACGAATTCGTGCCGCTCGCTGATCGTGGACCTGGCCAACGGGCGGGAACTGGCGAGCGCCGTTTTTGCATACCCGTCGGGCGACGCCGGCATTCTGTCAGACCCGCGCGATCCGAACTGTGCCCGGCAGCATCCGAAGGACTATCTCGACGGGCTTGCGACGGTGACCGACGCGATCCGGCAGGCCCGAGAGGTCGAGCCCGGATTCGATCCGGCCGACATCGTCGGGATCGGCGTGGACACGACGGGCAGTACGCCGATGCCAGTGGACGCAGACGGGGTGCCGCTGGCGATGATACCGGAGTTCCGCGACGACCTGGACGCTATGGCCTGGCTCTGGAAGGATCACACCAGCCACGCCGAGGCGCGGGAGATCAGACAGCGGGCGGCCGAACTGCGCCCCCATTACCTCGACCAGTCCGGCGGAACATATTCGTCAGAGTGGTTCTGGAGCAAGGTGCTGCACTGCCGCCGGGCAGCGCCCCGCGTCTTCGAGCACGCATACAGCTTCGTGGAATGCTGCGACTGGATTCCGGCGGTGCTGGCGGGAGATACGACTCCCGGGCGCCTGGTGCGCAGCGTCTGTGCCGCCGGGCACAAGGCGATGTACTCCGCCGACTGGGGCGGACTGCCCGACGCCGAGTTCCTGGCGACTATCGATCCGGAACTGGCTGAACTCCGGCCTCGGCTCTACGATCACGCGGTGACCTCAGACCGCCCGGCGGGTCGGCTTTCCCCGGCGTGGGCCGAGCAGCTCGGCCTGCGGCCGGGCATCGCCGTCGCTGTCGGGGCGATCGATGCTCACATGGGAGCGGTGGGGGCGGGCATCACCGAGGGCACGCTCGTCAAGATTCTCGGTACGAGTAGCTGCGATATGATGGTCCAGCCGATTTGCGGCGAGGTCACGGATATCCCCGGCGTGTGCGGGATCGTCGCCGGCTCCATTCTGCCTGGGTGCTACGGCATCGAGGCCGGGCAGCCGGCGGTCGGCGACCTCTTCCTCTGGTTTGTGAAACACCTCGTGCCGGACCGGTACGGAGCGACATCGGACGATAAGTTCGCCGCGCTCGCCAACGCCGCCGCCGAGCAGAAACCGGGCGAACACGGCCTGCTCGCTCTCGACTGGAACAACGGGAACCGCTCCATCCTCGCCGACGCCCGGCTCACCGGGCTGATCGTCGGGCAGTCCCTCCACACCGAGGCCCACGAAATCTATCGGGCGCTCATCGAGGCGACCGCATTCGGGGCACTCACCATCATAGAGCACATGGACGAGCACGGCGTCCCGGTCCGCGAGGTCGTCAACTGCGGCGGGCTGGCGACGAAGAACCCGCTGTTGATGCAGATTTACGCCGACGTGACCGGCCGCCCGATGAAGGTCTCGCGCAGCGAGCAGACCTGCGCCCTGGGAGCGGCCATCTTCGGAGCGGTTGCCGCGGGCGCGTTCCCGAACGTGGCCCAGGCCCAGGCCGCGATGTGCGGCATACGCGAGCACGTCTTCGAACCAGAGCCCGACGCGCACAAAGTCTATGACGAACTGTACGATCTGTATCGCCGACTGCACGGCGCTTTCGGGACCACATCAAGCCCGGGCACACTGCATCGGGTAATGAAAGCCCTGGTCCACCTCCGCGAGCGACAGCGCGGACAGTATGACAACTGAAAGGACGGCGACCGGGCGGACAGCGCCGACCAGACCTCCTGCCTGTATGCCCCGACTTCCACGCCCGAGGCACACCTGCACACCCATGCATCCGTGCGCCCACGCGCCCATCCCCCCCTCTGGTCCCGCCCGGCGCCCTTCGACGCCGGACGGGGATGCGTGTGCTGCGTTACGACCGTTTCCGCCGCTTCAGCCCGAGCAGGGCAAGTCCGAGCAGCGACAGCCCGGCCGGCTCGGGGATGGGGACCGGCGGTACAGTCGGGTTGCTCAGATTGAGGCCGGTGTTGTCGATGTAGATGTCGTCGAGATAAAAAAGGTGGGGGTTTGTCCCCCATTGGTTGACTATTCCGCCGAAGTGGGTCAGCGGATCCGTGGTTGCATCGTAGAAAGAAAAATCGGAGATGCTCACCCCCTCGAGCAATGTTTGCTCAGTGACGTCGTTGCCCAGCTGATACATTTGCCATGTATCATTTGCGTTGTCAACCACCATCCAGTAT
>PWKM01000083.1 GCA_003559755.1 Planctomycetota bacterium | reverse complement strand
TTCAGGTAGTAGAACTGGATGGCCCGTTCGAGCAGATGGTCGTCGCCCCGGCAGGTCATCAGCCCTCGCCGGTCGAACGCCCAGTGGTTGAACCGTTGCTGCGAGCCCGGGGTGTCCTCGGCCCGGCAGAGCTCGGCGAACTCGTCGAAGTGATCTCGGACCGCCCTCCAGAAGGCGTACAGCCCGGGATGCAGGTCGTTGATCCAGTTGGTCTCCGCCTTCCGCTTGTAGAAGAAGATGGCGGCCCCGCCCGCGAAGACCTCGCGATAGTCGGTGTGCTCCGGAAAGAACGGGGCGAACCGTTTGGCCACACGGGTCTTGCCGCCGGGATAGCGGAGCGGCGAGCGGACCGGCCTGTGCACGTCGAACAGCGTCTCCTGCATTGGATGCTCGCACCTGGTAGGGAGTTGGCAGGATTATAGGCCCGGGCTCGGTTGTGTCAATTCGGGCGGGCGCGATGCGGATTCCCGCACGGGCTCGACCGCGAGCCGGCTCTCGTTCGCAGCCCTTGCGCCGCTCGGCCCGGCCGGGTAAAGTAGCCCGCAAAACCGGCCGACCAGCGGAGCAGAAGGAAATGGACCCCAAGACGAAGCAGCAACTGGTGAAGAAGGCGGTGCGCCCGGAACGGGCAAGAGCGAAGGAGCTGTCGAGCGCCGTCTGGGAGCTCGCCGAGCCGCCGTTCAAAGAGCACGAGTCGGCGCGGCTGCTGGCCGAATATCTGGAGGGCCACGGCTTCGAGGTCCGGTTCTCCGTCCCGTCCGTTCCCACAGCGTTCGAGGCGACAAAGGGCTCGGGCAGGCCGGTCGTGGGGATGTTGGGCGAGTACGACGCCCTGCCCGACTGCGGCGAGGAGCCGGGCAGCTACGGGCACGCCTGCGGTCATAACCTGCTGGGCGTGGGGGCCGCCGTCGGGGCCGTCGCCGCGGCAAACCTGCTCGAGGAGACGGGGACAGGCGGCCAGGTGGTCTATTGGGGCTGCCCGGCCGAGGAAGCGCTGGCGGGCAAGGCGTATATGGCCCGCGACGGGGCGTTCCGCGGCATGGACGCCTGCCTGGCCTGGCATCCGTCGGGCGCGACCCGGACCAAGGCGGCCGGCGGGTCCGCCCTCGATTCGCTCGTCTTCGAGTTCCACGGCCAGACCGCCCACGGGGCGTACGCCCACGGCGGCCGCAGCGCACTCGATGCCGCCATCCTCATGGACGTGGCGGTCAACTACCTCCGCGAGCACATCCCGGAGAACGTCCGAATCCACAGCGTGATCCGCGACGGGGGGCAGGCGCCGAACGTCGTCCCCGAGTACGCCCGCATCTGGTATTACGTCCGGGCCAGAGACCGCAAGGAGGTGGACGAGGTCACGCGGCGGCTGATCCTCTGCGCCGAGGGCGCGGCGACGGCGACCGAGACGACGTTCGACCGGATGCTGCTCACCGCCATCTACAGCCGGCTGCACAACGAGCCGTTCGCCCGGCTGGTCCGAGACAACCTCGTCCTGATGGGGGCGCCGAGGGTGTTGAAGGCCGATCGCGAACGGGTGAAAGAACTGGACAAGGAGCCGGACTTCGTCAAGGGGGTCGAGGAAGAGATCGGGTGGGAGCGCGGGCGGGCGTCGAGCGACGAGGATACCGTCTCGTGGCTGGCCCCGCTCGGCGCGTTCACCGTCGCCTGCGTGGCCCAGGGGACGTCGGGGCACCATCGCGAGTACACCCGCCAGTCGAACCTGCCCTTCGCCCACCGGGGGATGCTCCGGGCGGCCGAGGTCTTCGCCGCCACCGCCCTCGACCTGTTCTACGACGACCGGGCGCTGAAGGACATCCGGGCGGCGTTCGAGGATGCGACGAAGGACTTCCGGTTCGACCCCTTGATCCCCCAGGGCCAGCCGCCGCCCATCGAGGGGGTGTAGGCGGACTTCACGTGCCCGGCGGCCTCTACCGAGGCGTCGAATTGGCGGCGTCCGTACGTGCTATCGAAGCGGTCTGTTCGGGCGGCTCGGTGCCGCTCAGTCCTCGATTCCCCAGTGGCTGAACCCGGCGCCCGTGCCCGCGCCGGACAGGCGGAAGAGCAGGCCGGCGGCGTAGCAGGTCACGCGGTTCGTGACATAATCGAGCGACGTGCCGCCGTACAGGCCGCCCTCGCCCTCCTCGTCCTCGCCGCGGAACCCGCCCTCGGCCTTCGGATCGCCCGACCCCTCGACCTGGAGGTCGAGCAGGTGGGCCTGCAGGTTGTCGAGCACCCAGCCGGAGTAGTCCTTCCCGGCCACTTTCCCCACATCGAGGACGGTGTTCGCCCGGACGGGGAACGCGCAGAACGGCCGCTCTTCGACGGGCTGCTCGACGATCCAGTCGGCGTATCGGACGGCGGCGTCGAGGTATGTCGCGTCGCCGGTCGCCTTGTGGGCGGCGAGCACGACGACGATCATCGCGTCGTCGTTGTACAGCACGTAGCGCTGGTCGCCCTCGCCGCGCCCCTCGTGATGGTTGGGACTGGCGGGTTCGGCCTGGGAGATGTCTTTCACGTTGTGGAAGGCGCCGTCGTCGCGCTGGCAGTCGAGGATGAAGTCGGCCCCCCAGACCACCGGTTCGAGGTACCGCTCGTCGCCGGTCCGCCGGTACAGGTGCCAGCAGGGGATCGCCGTGGCCTGGCCGATGGCGTGCTGGGCGTAGCCGCCGGCCATCTTGACCTTCTCCTCCGGGTACATGTAGGCGACGGACGGGAGTCCGAGCTCGTCGTCGAAGTGGCGGAGCAGGTAGTCACAGAAGGCGGTGGCCCGCCGCAGGGCGTCGGCGTTCCCGGTGACCGCCTCGAACATGAGCAGGCCCGAGGCCGCCTGGGCGCCGTCGAGGGCGCCGCACCGGCTGCACTGGGGCGTCTCTTCCTTGATGGAGCCGGTGATCACGGGGTAGCCGGGGTCCATGATCTGGAGGGCGGCGATGTACCGATAGCCGAGCTCGGCGGCGTCGCGGTACTTCTGCTCGCCGGTGATCTTATACGCCTCGCTGAGCACGAACAGGGCGCGGCCCTGCGTCCAGTTGATGCCCGGCGTGTGCTTCTTCTCGGGCATGAAATAGTGGTAGAGGAACCGGCCGCGGTCGGCGTGCCATTCCTCGCCGTACTCACACTGGTTGAGCTGTGAGTTCACGTACCAGTCGGCCGCCTTGAGCGCCCGGTCGAGATAGCTTCGCTTGTCCTGTTCGCTGATACCGCCCATTGCGTCCTCCTCGTACATGCAGTTAGCCGATCGGGGCCGTCTGCCCCGGATCATGTCAAACGGGATGGGATGATAACGAAGGTCCCGCAGGTTCGCAAGGGCACAGCGGCGTTCAAGCCGGTTGCATCATCGGGCGAAGTCTGCTACCTTTGTCCGCCCGAAGGATCGAGCCCCCGGTCGGCTGGCCCGACAGCGGGCACCGGCACAAGCCCCGGAGAGGAGTTCGCGTGGCAAAACACGTTGTGCTCATCATGGCCGACCAGCAGCGCCGAGACACCATCGGCGCCTACGGAAGCCGTTACGGTGCGACGCCCAACCTCGACGCCTTCGCCGAGGAGGCGACCGTGTTCGACCGGGCGTACTGCGCCTGCCCGCTCTGCGTCCCCACCCGCACCGCGATGTACACCGGCCAGTATCCCCATCGGAACGGGGTCGTCGTCAACGGCTGGACCCCGATCGAGAGGCCCTATGCCCAGCTCCGCCCAGAGGTGCCCACCCTCTACGAGCATCTCGACGATGCGGGGTACCACCTCACCCACGTCGGCGTCGATCACTGCCGGTCGATCCCGCCGATCAACGAGCGGGTCCCCGGTATGTCTTACTCGGGCAACAGCGAATACGACCGCTACCTGGCGGAACAGGGGCTCGAGGACCCGGACACGTCGTGGACGAAGGCCCCGTCGTGCGACTTCGACGCGGGCCGACCGATCATGTTCCCCTACACCACCTCGCGGACCGGGACCTGGCCGCACGAGGCCGAGCATTTCAAGGACCTGTTCTGGGCACGCGAGGCGGAACGCATCATCGAAACGCTCGACCCGAATCGGCCGCAGTTCATCGAAACGCTCTTCTGGGCGCCGCACGTGCCGCTGGTCGCACCCGAACCGTACGCCTCGATGTACCGCCCGGAAGACATCGAGCTGCCCGAGACCTGCGGGGTGTGGTGCGAAGGCCAGCCCGCGACCCTCTGTCATCACCTGCCCGGCCAGTTCGGCGCGATGAGGCAGCGGGACGAGTGGCGCGAACCCTGGGCCGTTTACCTCGGGCTGTGCCGGCTCGCCGACGACGCCATCGGCCGGGTGATCTCGGCACTCAAGCGGCGCGGAATATGGGACGACGCCCTCGTGATCTTCACCCTCGACCACGGCGAGATGATGGGCAGCCACGCCTGCTTCCAGAAGATGTGCATGTACGAGGAGGCGACGCACATCCCGCTGATGATCAAGCCGGCGGGCGGGAAGACGCGCGACCGCGTGTCCGGGCTGGCCAGCCCGGTGGACATCGGCCCCACCGTCTGCGACGCCCTGGGGATCGAGCCGATGGCCGACGGGGACGGCGTCTCGCTGGGCCCGCTGCTCGACGGGGCCGCAGAAAGCGTCCGGGAAGACCTGTTCATCGAGTTCAACGGAAACAGCGGCCGGGGATACGAGTCCCGGGCGATCGTCCGGGACCGCTGGAAGTACACCTACACCCGGGGGGACCGGGACGAACTCTACGATCTGATGGACGACCCTGGCGAGACGGTCAACCGGGCCGAGGACTCCGACTGCGCCGAGACGCGAGCCGACCTCCGCGCCCGGCTCGCCGACATGATGCGGGCGAACGGAGACCGCCTGGCCATCGCCTGACAGAACCGCGTCGCCTGCCCGGACAGTTCGCGAAACGGGGCCGAGGCCTACTCGAGCACCAGCGTACCGGTCGAGTGCGACTCGTTGATGGTCCCCATCCACGTCGACATCTCGAAGCTCTCCGGCCGACGGAACCGGACGACGTTGAAGCCCAGTTCCGTGCCCGCCCGGGGCGCCTCGTCCAGCCCCAGTTGATCGAGCGGCACCGCGACGTGAAGCGTCCAGCCGTCATCCCGGTGGCCGGCGACGGCCCGGATGGCCGAGGGGGCCGGGACGTCGTAATCGCCGGCGTCAGCACCCCGGGCGCCCGTGGCGATCACCCCGGCGGCGTTCACCATCAGCTTCAGACAGTGACGCCTGGGGATCGGGCCAAGATAGATCTCGACGCAGTCATCGGCGAACACCCGGCCGCCCGGCTCGGTGACCGTCAACCTCAGATCGCCCATCTTCGGCTCGGCGGCATCCACCTCGATATAGAGGTACTCCAGATCGTGTGCGACCCGGACGGTCGTACCGGCGGCCAGTTCCCGGCGAGGGTTCGGGATGCGGACCAGCGTCAGCTTCGGGGCGTCGCCCCATACGCCCGTACCCGGGTTGCCGTCCAGCGGCGGTGCGGTGCGGACAGCGGGGCAGGCGACCGTGTCGGACGGGAACGGGTCCAGCGTGATGGTGCCCGCCCACGGTGTCGGCTTACTCGCCCGGTCGGTCATGTACCACATCATCAGCGGGACCGGGCGGTTGCGCGCCGCGAAGTCCTTCACCGCACTGCGGCCGCGCATCAGGCCGAACTCCTCGCGGCCGGCGATCCCCTCGCTGATCGTCTGCTGGTGGTCCTCGTCGCCCGCCAGCCACGCGGCGTAGAAGTTCATGAATGTCACGTTGATGGTCGATGGTCTTCGGAACCGCCGGAAGTCGCTCTTGACCATCTCGGGCAGGATTTCGCCCAGGCGTTCGTCGCCGGTGA
>PWKM01000119.1 GCA_003559755.1 Planctomycetota bacterium | reverse complement strand
GATTCCGAGGATGAGCATGCACCTTACCTAGCAGGTTGGCAGGGGCGAGCAAGGGGGCGCCGTGGGCAGCGGCCCGTGACGCGGGCGTTCAGTCCCGGGCGGGCGTCCCCTGCTGCTGGGTCCACATTACCGTTTTGAGGGCGGCCACTGCGGCCTCGAGCGCCCGGTCTCTGAACGGCTCCTCGTCGACTTCCGTGTCCTCGTCAACCTGGGGCAGTTGCGGCTGTTCCCGTTCGTCGTCCGGTCGATCGACCTCCGGCTTCTCGTCGTTCATCTCGCGGATGCGCCGTATGTGCTGTTCCCGCCAGTGGTTCCAGAGTCGGGCCTCTTCCTCGAGAGTAATATCGACCTCGTGGTCGGGCACGATGCCCCACTCCTCCTGCTCCTTGTCGTCGTGGCGGCGGTGGATCAGGCGCCCGGAGGGGGTGTAGTAGTAGGCGGTGGTCAGGCGGATGGCTGACCGGTTCTCGCGGAAGGGGAAGACCGTCTGGACCGATCCCTTGCCGTGGGTCCGTGAGCCGACGAGCAGGCCGCGGCGGTGGTCCTGCATTGCGCCGGCGAAGATTTCGGAGGCGCTGGCCGACCGCCGACTGATCAGGGTGACGACGGGGAAGTCGTCGTAGGTGCCCTGCTTCTGGGCCTTGAACTCCCGGTCCGCCTGGGCACGTCCCTTGGTCGAAACGATCACGCCCTCCTCGATGAATCGATCGGCGACCTGGATGGCCGAATTGAGCAGCCCGCCGGGGTTGAACCGCAGGTCGATCACCAGCGCTTTCATCCCCTGATCCTTCAGGCGGGCGACGGCCTCGTCGAGCTCCTGCGGGGTGTTCGCCTGGAACGCCGAGAGCCGGATGTAGCCGATCCCCGCGTCCTCGTCGATGATCTCGGCGGCCTTGATGCTCTGCAGCTCGATGATGTCCCGGACGATCGTGATCTTACGTTCCTGACCGGTCTCGTGGAGAACGGTGATGGTCACCGGCTCGCCTTTCGGGCCGCGCAGTTTGTTGACCGCCTGGCGCAGTTCGATCCCCTGGGTGCTCTCGCCCTCGATCTCGATGATGATATCCCCGGCCATCACGCCGGCTTCGAAAGCGGGCGTCCCCTCCATCGGGGTGATGACGGTCAGCCAGCCCTGCTCGTTGATCGTGATCTCGATGCCGAGCCCGCCGAACTCGCCCCGGGTCTCCACGTCGAGGTCCTCCAGCGCCTCGGGCGGCAGGAACGCACTGTAGGGGTCGAGCCCCTGCAGCATGCCGGAGTATGCGTTCTGGAACAGTTCCTCGATTTCGACATCGTCCACATACTGCTGCCGGACCGTATTGACGATGCGGGCAAAGGTCTCGTAGTGTCCGTACAGCTCGCCTCTCGGCTGGCGGTCGTCCGGCCCGGCCAGCGTGATGCACGAGAGGACGAGCACAGCGATGACGACAAATGCCAGCTCGCGGTTGCGGTTCTTCATCGGGTATCCTCCATTCGGTTGTCGGGCAAGTGTGTGCGCCCTTATTTCAGTCTATCAGCGCCCCGAAACGGTGTCAACAGGTCAGCCGGTGAGCCAAAAACGGATGCGGAGCTGAAAAATTGTCTTGTGTTGCGTCTGCGGCGAGGCGGCGGCCTGCACATCCGTTTCGTCACGCTTCCTCTGCTGCCGCCGGACGGGAATCGACGCCAGGTACGCCGGTCGTGAGGGCCTGTTTCACGCGCCGGCTCGCCTCGCCAATGCCGTCGGCCACGAGCGTTCCCGGGGGCAGTTCGTCCCGGTGTTTTCTGCCATGCCCGGTCAACAGATAGATGCCGGTCGCCCCCGCCCTGCGGGCCAGTTCGACGTCGTGGGGATGGTCGCCCAGTACAAAGGATCGCAGAAGGTCGATGTCGTACTCCTGGGCTGCCAGGTGCAGATGGTACGGGTTGGGCTTGATGCATCGGCATTCCTCGGACCGGTCGTGTGGGCAGACGTACACCTCCCGGATGGAGATGCCCGCCCGCGCCAGGTGGTCGGTCACATGGCGGTTGACCAGGCGCACTTCTCGGTCCGTGACCAGCCCTTTGGCGATGCCGGCCTGATGGGTGACGACGAACAGCAGGGCGTGCTCCTGGAGTTGCCGCAGGGCGGGGATCGTGTCCGGGAAGAAATGGACCTCTTTCGGGTCACCCAGGTGCCCGCGATCCTCGATGATCGTCCCGTCGCGGTCAAGAAACACAGCCGGTTGCATCGATCGGTCTCCGCAGAATGCGCGTCAGGTGGGGTGTTTGCTCCAGTCGGGGCGGAGCCGGTCCTGCACCTCCCAGGCGTCCAGGAGCGTCAACGCCACCATCGCCTCTACGACCGGCACAATCCGGGGCACGATGCAAGGGTCGTGGCGGCCTTCAATACGGATCGTCCGGTTCGTCCCGTGCACGTCCATCGTCTTCTGCTCGCCGGCAATCGACGGCGTCGGTTTGACCGCGATCCGCGCCAGCAGGGGCTGGCCGGAGGAGATGCCTCCGAGGATTCCGCCCGCGTTGTTCGAGAGGAATTCGCCATCCTCCATCGGGTCGTTGTTCTCCGAACCCCGCAGTCGGGCGCAGGCAAAGCCACAGCCGAACTCGACGCCCTTGACCGCGCCGAGCGAGAACAGAGCCAGGCCGAGCCGCGCATCGAGCTTAGAGAAAACGGGGTCGCCCAGCCCGGCCGGTACGCCGAGGGCTTCCACCTGCACGATACCGCCGACGGAATCGCCGCTCTTCCGGGCGTCCAGGATCAACGCTTCCATTTTCTCGGCCGCCTCGCGATCGGGGCAGCGTACGGGGTTCCGCTCAATCTCGGAGTGATCGATGTTCTCGGCCCGGATGTCTCCGATCTGCAGCGTGTATGCCCGGATCGTCACCCCGCGCTCTTCGAGAATCTTGCGGGCCACCGCCCCGCCCGCGACCCGCGTGGCGGTCTCACGCCCGGACGAACGGCCGCCGCCCCGATAATCGCGAATTCCGTATTTCTGCCAGAACGTGAAATCAGCGTGGCCGGGCCGGAACAGGTACTTGACTGCATCATAATGCGACGAGCGGCTGTCGGCGTTCCGTATCAGCAAGCCGATCGGCGCCCCGGTTGTCTTGCCCTCGAACACGCCGGAGACGATCTCGATCCTGTCGGGCTCGTTGCGGGCGCTGGCGACGGCGCTTTGGCCCGGTCGCCTGCGGTCCAGGTCGCGCTGGATGTCTTCAGCCGTCAGCGAAAGCCCGGGGCGAACGCCGTCGAGGACCGCTCCGATCAGGGGGCCGTGGCTCTCTCCGAATGTAGTCAGGCGAACGATGTCGCCCAGCGTGTTCGGCGCCCCGGCCTGCACGGCCAACTCCTGATGAAGGGCTTCCACGACCTCGTCGACGATCTCCTCGACGTCCTCTTTCTCCGTGTCAATACAGAGATCGCAGCGAGGCGAAAGCACCTCGTCAATGCACTCGACGCGGCGGACGTATTCCGCGCGCGGGTCGCTGGAATCCCTCAGATATGCCGGCAGGTCGCCCCGTTCGATCCGCTCCCAGAGTCGCTCGGGCGGCACCAGCAAATAGACCCAAAGCGATGCCGGGCGGAGGAGGCGGCGCGACTCGCGGTCGATCAAGGTGGAACCGCCGGTGGCGAGCACGAAATATCCCTGGCGATCCAGGGTGGAGATGGCGGCTCGCTCTAATTCGCGGAACCTCTCCTCACCCAGGGCCTGGAATAGTTCCGCGCAGGTCTTGGCCCCGACGCCGTTTTCCGCCGCCTTCTGCAGGACGAGGTCGTCGAGGTCTGTAAACGGAATGCGCAGTGTCTCGGCCAACGCGGCCCCGACGGTGGTTTTCCCGGACGCCTTCGGGCCGGCAATCACGATTCTCATTTTCCGCTCGCCTTTGGTCTACAATGCAGGGTGGCTGTCTATTGTGGTGTCTTCGGCAAATGGTCAAAAAAACCGAGGGCCGCATGCGTGGCGTCCGCTCGGTAACACTGTCCGGGCGTTCGCCCGGTCCTGGTCCGCTTCGGCTGTCGGCGGCAGACAAGAATGTCTGCCCCACCCACGCGGTACGCCTCGAACGGTGGGCAGGCATTCCTGCCTGTCCGGCCCGTTCCGCCGGACTGGCCGAACGCAGGACGCAGTTAAAAGCAGCGCTGTCGTGCTAAAAGCACCTGATAAACACTGTACGAATACCCCCCCGCAAGTCAAGCGGTTCAAACGGCGTCGCATCTCCAAAACGGTGTTGCTGAGCACGTGTTTCCGAATCAGGACTGCCCGGCGAACACTCAGTTCGGCTTGCGGTCTGAGGGGGCGAGCTCCCTGATTACCCGGGCGGGTGCGCCCACGGCGAGCACCCCGGCGGGAATCGGATCGACGACGACCGACCCGGCTCCGATGGTCGTCCCTTCGCCCACGTCGGCCATGACCACGCAGGACGCTCCGATCCATGCATTTGGGCCGATATTGATTTTCACTGAGGTTTCTCCCGGAGCCGTAAAGCTCCCGTCCTCATCCCGAATGTGATGATGGCGGCCGCTGAGTAATTGCGTGTTCGGGCCGATCAACACGTGATGGCCGATATGAGCGCGTCCAATCACAATGTTTGGGCCAAGTGATACATTGTGCTCGATCACGGTTGAGCGACGCGAACAGAAGACGCCGAACGACAACACGCATTCCAGCGAGCAGGACTCCAAAGTGAGGAAGTAATACGCCCGTCGCACAAGCACCCCGGGGATGCCCGGTGCCAGTGCGAACAGTTGGGCGAAGAAGTCAAATCCCGGCTTGAACCGGCCAAAACCAGCCAGGAGTGCGGCCGGGAATACGAGCAGCACGCACAGCCAGTTCAAGAGCATCTTGACGGCTCTTCTCATCTGTCGGCCTCCGTGACCAGTGAAGCGTAATACTCTTCGTATCGGCGGACGGCCCGGCTGATATCGAAGATTTTCCGGCAGCGTTCCAGCCCGGCGCGGCCCATCTGCTCTCGCTTCGCCCCGTCGGTCAGCAGTTCGACGACGGGCCGGGCCAGGGCGTCCGGATCGCGGTCTGCGACGAGATATCCGGAGACGCCGTTTTCGAGCGCCTCGCCGTTTCCGCCCACGTCGGTCGCCACGACGGGCAGCCCGGCCGCCATGTACTCGAGGATGGCGTTCGAGAACCCCTCGGTCCGGGATGTCAGGCAGGCGACGTCCATCCGGGAGAGGTAATCGGGGACCTCGCCCCGCCCGTCACTGAAGAACACCCGGTCGGCGATGCCCAGCCCGTCGGCGAGCCGGGCCAGCTCGTCGCGGAGCGGGCCGGTCCCCACCAGCAGGAACGCGGATTCCTCGACCTGCTCGCTCACCCGCTTCGCCGCCCGGAGGAACAGGGCGTGATCCTTGACCGGGCGGAGGTTGGCGACGATGCCCACGACCCCGGCGCGGTCCGGGACGCCCAGCGCCCGGGCGACCGCCGGATCGCCGGAGCCGGGCGCGTACCGAGCCGTGTCCACCCCGTTGTACAGCACGTCCACCTTCTCCGGAGCGACGCCCTCGACCTCGCAGATCGTCCGCTTGACCCGCTCCGAGTTCGCGACCAGCCGCGTGGTGAAACGGTTCATATATCGGTACAGCCGCCGATAGAACGGTGTAATCCAATAGTTTGTGTTGCGGCGGCTGCTGAGCAGGACCCGGCAGCGCGACCGCCGGGCCGCGAAGCAGCCGAGGAGGTTCGCCTTGACCATAAACGTCTGGACAATGTCGATGCCGTGCTCGTTGATGTAGCGGCGGAGCCGCCGGACCTGCCGGAGCCCGTTCCACGTGTAGATGCTGCCCATCGGCATCAGGACGGGGGAGCAGTGTTCGGCGAGTTCG
>PWKM01000054.1 GCA_003559755.1 Planctomycetota bacterium | reverse complement strand
ATTCGGCATTCGTTCGCTCCGCCTGCGGGCGCTGCACAAGGGAAGGGCGGTCGAAGCCGCTAAGGAAAGGGCGGAGGCCGAAGCGGAACGCCGACTCGAAGAAGAAGAGCAGCGGCGACAGGAACAGCAGACCGACCAGCAGAGACTGGCCGACCTCGAGACCATCCGGGCGGCACTGTAGCAATTTCCCGACCTGAACGCACGACTCGAATTCGATCAGGCGGCGGCTCGGCTCGAGGCGACCCTCGACAACCTCCACACCGACGAGCCGGCCCGGCATATACGGGCCGCAGTCAGAGACCTGGACAAGCTTTCGTCCCTGGTCGAGAAACTGGGAACGGCGCACAATGAACTCAGAGACAAAGAAGTCGAGCTCGAATTGCGAGACGGGACCGCGATCCAGGGCAAGGTGATGAGCGTGCGTCGAAACAACCTGATACTGTTTACCGACACCGGCGCGGTCCGGGCGGCAGAATGGAACGAACTGACCCCGGATGCCCTCCGGACTCTCATCCGGCACAGCCGCGACGAACTGACACTGGACGAACGGTCCGCACTCGCCGCACTGTTCTACTTCACGGATCGCCCGGACGCCGTCGAGAGAGAACTCGAGCGCCTGGCCGAGGTCCCCGGCGGCAGGCAGGCCGCCGAACGAAGCCGCGCCTATATGAAGCTGCTCGGCGAGGTCAGATCGGACTGAGGATCGGGGGGCACCCAAATTTTTTGGAAAATTTTTTCGGGCCGACGGCCCCGTCTCCCGATTTTCGAGGCACGATGACCGTCGCCCGGGCCGACCCGGACGACCCGGCTCGGCCCGGCCTCAACTGCGTGGTGTACCACGGCGCCCGTCCAAAGGCCCTGTTGCCCCTGCTTTTTCTCGTTTCAGCGCCACATAGGCCCGGTTATGTCATGAAGCATAACGTATGCGCGGCGCGGCCGGCATAACATACGCCACCACAAATCTTCTGCCATCTGCTCTGTCTTCTGACATCGCACGGGGCGGCGTAAAAAGGGTTCGTTTTGCCCGTGTTTTCGGTTGACACCCCGCTGGCCGTGCGCTATCATCCCGAACACATCGACGATAGCGATGTGATGCACGAGTGGGCACGGTTGCCGGCTCGGTTGCGTACCATCCAAGCGGGGACGCCGGGGGCGTTCCCGAGCAACTATGACAAATCCGCACCGACGCTGATCCTGCCAGCCCAGGTTTTGTTTTTCAAGAGCGCTCGCCGCGCTCCAAGACGGGGACCGTACGCGCCGGGATAGCCGGAGCTCCCCGTTATATTGCAGTTCGGGAGGCCGACATTGACGAGGACCCAGTCTATCTGGTCATCCGCACTCGCAGCCATCGCCAAAGAACTGAAACCCGAAGAGCTGGCGACCTGGTTCAAGGATATCGAACCGGGGGACATCACTCCCAACCAGGCAGTGATTCGAACCCCCAGCGCCTTTTACAGCAAATGGCTCGAGGTGTATTACGCCGAGAAGATCCTTTCGGCACTGGAGCAGGTGACCGGCAGCCGGCCGGAACTCGTCTTCGACGTGGCCGATAAACCGTCGCCGTCGAAGCCGGCCGAGCCCGAACCGAGGCAGCCGCCCAGAAAGGCCCAGCCGAAACCCACGTCCTACACGCCCCAACTCAACAAGGACTATACCTTCAACCGGTTCGTCACCGGCCCCTCGAACCGCCTGGGGCATGCCGCCGCACTCGCAACCGTCGAGTCGCCCGGGGTCGCCTATAATCCGCTCTTCCTCCACGGCGGCGTAGGCCTGGGCAAGACCCACCTGATGCACGCAGTCGCCCACGCCCTGATGAAACGGCACCGCAACTTCCACATCCGATACTTCTCCTGCGAGAGCTTCATGAACCAGTTCATCTCTGCTCTCCAGAAGGGGGGGATCGAGCAGTTCCGGGCCCGCTGCCGGCGCGTCGATGCCCTGATGATCGACGACATCCACGTCCTCGCAGAACGCACCCGCACCCAGGAAGAGTTCTTCCATACGTTCAACGAGCTCTATAACGCTCACAAGCAGATTATCCTCTCCAGCGACAGCCCGCCCGAGGAAATCCCCACCTTCGAGGACCGCCTGGTCTCCCGCTTCAAATGGGGGATGGTCGCCCGCATCGACCCGCCCTGCTTCGAGACGAGGATGGCCATCGTGCAGAAGAAGGCGGAAGCTCGCGGCTGGACACTGCCCGGCGATGTCGTCGAGTACCTGGCCAACATCGCCCCCAGCAACGTCCGCGAGCTGGAGGGCGCCGTCCTGAAAACCATCGGCTACGCATCGCTCACCGGCCGGCCCGTCACCATCGCAACGGCACGGGAAGTCCTCAGGGCCGACCGGCCCAAGATCCCTCGCGGAGTGATTACCCCCGACGGGATAGAGAAAGTCGTCGGGGGCGCGTTCGGCGTGACACCCGAACAGTTGCAGTCAAAGTCGCGCGCCCGCTCGGTCGCATTCCCCCGTCAAGTCTGCATGTACCTGACAAGATCCCTCACCAACCTGTCGCTGCAGGAGGTGGGGCGTGCTTTCGGAGGCCGAGACCACTCCACCGTCGCACACGCCTGTGAGAAGATCGAAAAAGAGCGAACAGTCGATCCGGAGTTCCGATCCACCCTCAACTCCCTGACCCAACAGGTGCGTGCCCACGCCGCCCGTTCCGAATAGACTCCTCCGCCGTTCTCAGATCGGAGCGATGCACCCCTGCGGCCGATTTCAGTGACCTTGACCGAACGAATTTGGATCGGTAGGGTTGAGTACGGGTGTGGGACTGCTATAATTGATTTTACCCAATCTTTTTGGGGCAGATCGCCCGGCTCCGGTTTGCCCTTTGCTGTGTCGTCAAACGGATGCAATGCATCAGGACGGCGAGGCGGGCGCTTCCGGCTGCCCTGTTGAATGGCTGGCCGTTGAGCAGCGGGCAGAGCGCCCTATCGCCACAGCATATATCAAGGTGTTTCGCAATGAGCCAAGCTCCCACCCGCCTTGCCCGCCATTCCTTCTGGAGGGATGTATCAATGCCTTTTCGCTCGAATCGGTCCGTGTGTTGTGCTGCCCTGCTGTTGCCCCTTGCCCTCTTGCTCTTCCCCCTGACGTCGGTCGGCGGGGAATCGGAACCCGCGATCGTGGACCCGTACAAGGACATATATGAAGGGTACCGCCCCGACTTCATCGATCTCGTCCGGGGAGGGCGGGGACTGTTCGGCGAATGGCAGAAGTCCGACGAGGAGATGGAGCTCTCTACGGAGCGAACATTCTTCACACTGAACCAGCTTCGCAAGGACTCCCGGGCGAACGCACTGGTCCAGGCGGGCATCGAGAGAGAGCAGGGCGACCTCTACCGCCAGGCGATCCAGGTCTATCACCAACTTCTCACCCATTACTCGGACCAGCTTTACCGCGTCTCGGACTACGGGGTGTTTGTGCCGGTCAGCCAGTACGTCCAGCGGCGGCTCCTCAATTTCCCCTCACAGCACCTGGACCACTACCGCACGCTGCACGACGCCCCGGCCCGCGAGGCGTTCCATTCGGCCCGGCGCGACCACTCGCTCATCGGGCTATCGGAGGTCGTCGACACGATGATGGCCACCTCGTACGGCGGACGGGCACTCTTCGACCTGGGCAACGCGGCCCTTGACCGCGGCCACTATCTCGCCGCACTCGAACGGTACGAGGCGATTGTGGACTTCTTCCCCGACCCCGGCCTGCGAACGCCCGAGCTGAAGCTGAAGATGGCCTTCTCCCGCAGGATGCTCGGCCGCGAAGCGGGCAACCCCGCCGGCATCGACGCACGGGGCGAATCGCGGCTGACCGAGGGGCAGCTCGAGCAGTTGAAGGTGGTGGTCGAGAGGGCGGAGCCGAAGGAATCGCCGTTCCACTCGCAGAAAGTCAGCCCTCCCTACACCACCGCGAACGACTACACGCTGATCCAGCCGCCGACCGACCCGCTGGCACTCGACAAGCCGGTCTGGTCGTTCTCGCTCCCCGGCTCGAGGCGGGACCACTTCGTGTACAGCCAGCCGGTGATCACCGAAAACAGCGTCATCTACCGCCACAAGAACATCGTCTATTGCCACTCGATCCTGAACGGGGAACTGCGCTGGACCTACGATCAGGGCGGCCGGGCGGTCTGGCAGAACAAACACGAGCAGCAGTACCCGCGTGAGGACGTGCTGGTGCAGGACGGTCTGGTCTTTACCGTGATCTCCGACGGCGGCCCGTCGCTGGTCGCCCTGGACGAAGTGACGGGCGAACTGCGATGGGCATACGGCCCGATGGTGGCCGCCACCCGGGAGGAGGCCCGGATGCGGTTCGAGTCGGGGCCGGCGGGCGGGCCACGGACGGTCTATGCCGGATATATTCTGGACAACATCGAGGGGGACGCCCACACCGACAGCGAATACGGGCTCATCGCGTTCGACAGTACCACCGGCCGCGTCCTGTGGCGGCGGGAGCTGTCCCGTCTGTCCCCCGGCCAGTTCGCGGCGGGGTTCGCCACCCGGCGGCGGAACCGCATCCGCAGTTTCGCCTCGCCGCCCTTGTACCACCAGGGCACGGTCTATTACAACACCAACGCCGGGGCGGTGGCCGCGCTCGACGGGCTGTCCGGGCAGGTCAAATGGCTCATGCGGTACCCCTATTATCCGACGATCCACGACGCGACCCGCCGGTGGATTTCGATCCCGACCGGCCGAGCTCCAAGGCGAAGAACCGTCTGGTATAACCAGCGGCCGCTGGTCGTGGACGAGAACCTGTACGTGATCCCGGTAAACAGCCCCTTGTTCCTCTGCATCGACCGGCAGACGGGGAAGGTCAACTGGAGCTTCACCAAGCCCTCCCGGCATGAGGGCTACTTCCTCGGGCCGATGTCCAGCGGCGAACTGGTCTTCGTGTTTAGCGGCCGAGGCCACGACGGCGTCATGAGAAACAACAACGAGGGCAACCCGGGCGGCAGCACATCGGCGGTCCATGTGCTCGATCCGAATTCGGGCAGGACGTTATGGCGGTTCGACGACCTGATGAAACGCATCGACATCCCGGTGCTCAGCTCGTATATCTTCGGCTCGCCCGCCTGGGCCTCGGTCAATACCCGGTGGACACGCACCCCGGCACGCCCCGTGCTCTCGCAGGACGACAAGCTGTACGTGACAACCCACTCGGATGTCGGAGGGTACGGCGATGTCAACAGGATGCTCATCTACAACCTGACCGAACTCGACCTGAACAGGCGCGAAATCACAGGATACCGCAGATACTTCACAGCCGCCCTGATCGGCCACTGCAACCACGTGATGTCGGAAGCGGCCCCCAACGATCTCCAGCAGCGTGAGGATCTCCCCCACAAGGACGACAATGTCAGGCATCGCATGAATGTCATGCGGAGGATCATCGACGGACCGATGCCGGAAAACGAGCACGGCGAGTTCAGACCGTTCATCAGGGTGACCGCAACGCGATACGACACACCGATCGAACTCCGGTTCGGGCCCAGGGAAGCGCAGTTGGTCTATGACCGGAGGGCCATCGAAGCGGCCCTCGAGGGGAAAGAAGGCCCCGAAGCCAACTTCGCCAGAGCCGAACTCGCCATTCACGACACCCGGTACCCCCATGCCGCCGACCTGCTCAACGAATGCCTGAGAACCGTCTCGTCCGAGGACCTCGACTTCCGCGCACTCATCAAGCAGCAGCTCTTCCGAACCTACCGACGGCTCGCCCGCAGCGCCATCCGGGCGTCCCGGCCCGACAGCGAGCTCGAGAGCGCCCTCGGGATGAGCCGCACCGCGAGCACCCTGTCGGAAGAGATCGAGACCCTGCTCGCCCT
>PWKM01000316.1 GCA_003559755.1 Planctomycetota bacterium | reverse complement strand
GAGAAGACCGAACCGCTTGAACTGGACGGCCAGCGACGGCCAGTGCCGAGCGGCGAAGATGCACGTAGTGACCAACAGTGCCGCACTCTGGATGACCAGCGTCAGGAGAAACTGGTCCTCCCCGAATGCCAGGATGCTGAGGAGCGCCGCCCCGACTACGACACTGAAATATGTCCAGAAGAGGGTGGAGACATGCGGGGCCTTCTTCCGTATGACATCCCCGGTTGTGAGGTGGATTGGGAGGGATGCCGGAAGGACCGATTCCACCGCCTTATAGGGAGTGGCACAACGGGGGCAGAAATAGACCGACGGATCGAGCTCCGCTCCGCAGTATGTGCAGTGTCGGGGCGGTTCGTTCCCTGCCGGAGAAGCGGAATCGATCCGGACCGGCTCGTTCATTTTTCTATCACCTCATCGTCGGATGAGCACATCATAGCACAGCCACCCGGCCAACGGAAGTGGGCGGGCCAATTAATTCCATCATATCGCCCATTATGCTACAATACAGTGAACAGATAGTCCGATCCGCAACAGGAGGAAACGTGATGCCCATCCGTTGGGTACTGGTACCGGCTTTACTAGTGGCCGCTCTCGGGTGCTCACGAGAGGAGCCGACTGCTCCGGAACCGGAGCGGGAAGCGGAGGTGCAGGAACCCGTTGACCAGCGTGGGCCGCGCCCGACGACGGATATTTTCCAGGCCGCCGAGCTCGGCGACCTGGGGGAACTGAGGGCACACATCGAGTGGCGAACGCCTCTCAGCCGGGCCGACGGATATCAGCGGACGGCGCTCCACTTCGCAGCGCGGGAGGGCCACCGGGAGGCCGTCGAACTGTTGCTCGCGACAAGAACAGCGGTCAACGCGCGCGATGCCTTCGGCAAGACGCCGCTCCATTATGCCGCCGGCAACCACGGGACCGCCGACATCGTTCGGCTGCTGGTTGAGCACGGCGCGGAGGTCAACGCAAAGAACCGGTACGACGAGATGCCCATCCACGATGCGACCATCGCAGGCGACCCGGCTGTCATCCGGGCACTGCTCGAGCTCGGCGCCCGGGCCGACATCAGTGTGTCGGGCGGCGATACCCCCCTGCATCGGCTGGCAAGGACGGAGGAGGGGAGTGACGTGCTCCGCCTGCTCCTCGACAGGGGCGCCGATGTCAACGCCCGGGGTTCGCGGGGAACCACGCCTCTCCACGTGGCGGTCGGCCGGCCCGACAACCGCGTGATCGTCGAACTGCTGCTGGATGCCGGCGCGAATGCGAACGCCGCCGCCGAGGGCGGGGTGACGCCCCTCCATCAGGCGGTGCAGGCAGGCGATCGGGAGACCGTCGAACTGCTGCTCGATCGCCGGGCCGATCTCGACCGGCAAGACGAGCAGGGCGAGACCCCGCTCGCCGCAGCAGCAAGGCGGGGCCGCGAGGAGATCGTTGTGCTGCTGCATGAGTTGGGGGCCGGGCTCGATCCACCTGATTCTCGGATCGACGGGCCGCTGCACCGACTGGCCCGGCAAGAAGACGCCCGCCGGATGGTCGCCCTGCTTCTCGACCTAGGAGCCGAGGCCGACGCCGAGGGGCACGATGGGGCGACCGCCCTGCACGCCGCAGCCGAGGCCGGTATCACGGAGACCGTACAGGTGCTCCTGGCGGCGGGCGCAAGCGTCCGGGCCGCCAATGTGTACGGCGACACCCCGCTGCATAAGGCATCCGCCGCCGGCCATCTGGACGTGGTCCAACTCCTCGTCGACGAAGGGGCTGCGGTTGATGTCGAGAACGATGTCGGTCGGACCCCGCTCGACGTAACGGCGGACGAGCAAATACGAACCCTGCTGGAAGATCACGGAGCGCCCCATGAAGCGGACTGACGGCACATCCCAGATACTGGGCCGCATAGTCATCATCCTTCTCACTCTGCCCGTCTTATCGGTCGGATGTGGCGAACGACCGGACGAACCGGACGCCAAGACACCGACGGCGGACGCCGAGGTGTGGACATCGGATTCCCAGCTCGATCTCCATGACCTGGTCTCCGAGGGAGATCAATCCGAAATCAGACAACGCCTGGGACAGATCGACCGTTGGACCGAAGTGAACAGCCGCGACTCACGCAACGCGACCCCGCTCCACCGAGCGGCGGACCGGGGGGACGCCGAGATCGTTCGGCTGTTGCTCAGCGGCGGGGCCGACTTGTATCTGGCCGACGGCCGCGGGCGGACCCCGTACACGGTTGCGAAGGAGCGCGACCACCAGGACGTGATGGAAGCGATGGAGCAGTACCAGGAGGATACGGAAAAGCTCTTCGAAGCGGTGCAGTCCGGTGACCTGTATCGTGTTGATGAACTGATTGATGCCGGCGTTTCGCCCAACGCCCGTCGGCATTCGGGCCACACGCCCCTTTTCGCGGCGATTACCGGGCAGCAGTCGGCGGCAGCACGGCTTCTGCTGGATCGGGGCGCCTGGCCCAACGTACAGGACCATCACGGCTGGACGCCGCTGCACCGGGTGATGGCCAGCACGCACGACCGCGAGATCGCCGAACTGCTGCTGAAACACGACGCCTCGCCGAACATCCGAAACAAGGCGGGGATCGCACCGCTCTACCTGGCGGCCTGGGGCGGGTGGACGCCGGGCGTTCAGATGCTGCTCGACGCCGGGGCGGAGATGGATTACTCCGATCGGACGGGCCGCACGCCGCTGCACGCGGCAGCCCGATGGGAGCACCTCCCGATCATGGAACTGCTCCTGGCCCGTGGGGCCGAGCCGGACCTGATGTCCGAGCGTGACGGAACGCCGCTGCACATGGCGGCCGCGGGCGGCAAGGAGGAAGCGGTCGAGATGCTCCTCGACCACGGGGCCGATGTCAACACAAAACAGACCTTGATTGAACCGCCCGGCTACACCCCCCTGCACCTGGCGGTTCGTTCCGGCAAGGAATCGCTGGTTCGCCTGCTGCTTGACCGCGGAGCCGAGGTCGATGCGACGGACCTCAGAGAGGCAACACCGCTCTACTACGCCGCGAGCGTCCAGGTTGCCCGGCTTCTGATCGACCAGGGAGCTGCCATATCGCGTGTCGATCGCGAAGGGAACACGCCCCTGCATGCGGTCGCCAATCTGGGCAGCCCGGATGTGGCCGAACTCTTGCTCGAACGGGGTGTCGATCTGGACGATAAGAACGAATCGGGCCAGACCGCGCTCCACATCGCCGCCGAGAGGAGCCGGCCGGGCGTAGCATCGCTTCTCCTGAAGGAGGGGGGCGACGCCAACGCCGGCGATCGGTTCAACGAGACCCCGCTCCACAAGGCGGTCCGGACGGGCGACCGATGGATGACGGAACGTCTGCTCGACGGCGGGGCCGATGTGGCGGCGAAGACCGAGCGGGGCTGGACAGCGCTCCACCTCGGCGCGGCACGCGGCGGCGAAGGCGTCGTCAAGCTGCTGATCGAACGCGGGGCCGATGTGAACGCGGAAGACAACCAGGGGCGGAGACCGCTCGAGTTCGCCACGGGCGAAGCGGTTCGCGACATTCTCAAAGCTCAGGGTGCGAAATGAACTGTATCTGCCAGACGCATCGCCCCGGCAGTCCATCTTGCGAATCCGGTGCGGAGTGCAGAATAGCCGACGCTTTTCGGTCCGCCGCTCGGAGTTGGTTCGATGCGATCGGCTATGTGTTCCCCTGTTTTGAGCGTTTGCTCTTGACCGAACCGCCCCGTACCACCTAGAATTAGGATAGAGCAACATAAGGAGCAAACCATGATCACAACGATTCGCCACGGTTTTACCCTGATCGAGCTGTTGGTCGTCATCTCGATAATCCTTGTTCTGGCATCGCTTGGTCTGATGGTGGCCCGGCCGATCTGGGGGATGGCCGATCGAGTGGAATGTGCCAATCATATCCGCCAGATCGGGACGGAACTGATCAAGATTGCCACCACGACCGGCCGATTTCCCAGCGGGGGCGAGCATCCCGGGGCATGGGGCGACGGTGCCGCCCTGTACAGCCAGGTTGTGAGCGGACTCCGCGCTCCGGGCGTCATGAGATGTCCGGCGTCGGATTCCAGCGAGCCCACCCATCCCCACTGGGCCGCGAGCTCGTATATCTATCTGGGCAACCTGACTCCGACCTATGAGTGCGAATGCTCGGCATGTCGAGGCGACGAGGGTGATGAAGCGTCGCCGATCTGGACCATACACTGGGCGGGAGTCGAGTATGCTTCCGGGCACGATCGGTCCAGCGACTACACACTGAACTTGTCAAATCTGGACTTGGCGGACAACATCCGGTTCAACCGCTCCGAGTCAGAACGGTCCAACCCCACCCATCCAATCGTGCCCGATGACCTGCAGATGAACCGGGATCGATCGCGGCGTGCCCTGCGCCAGACGCCTTACTGGGCACACGACGAGAGCGGCGTGCCCCTGTTGGCGGACATCGTGGTCTTGACGGAGAGGCCGTCCGGAAGCAGTTGGGGCGACGCCCACACCAAGATCACCGAGGCCAATCGGAACCAGATCACGTTTTACGCCAATCATGTATCCGGCTCGGCCAACTCCAAGAGCGGCTGGGGGGCTCACGTAGTGTTTGCGAGCGGCAATGTTGTCTGGAAGGATTGGGACGAACTCCGATTCCAGCTTCGCGTGCTCAACGCAGGAGGAGATGGCGAGGACCACTTTTATTTCTTCTGATTTTTCCGGCCCGTGCTAAGAGGAGGCGGGATGCGACGGTGTCTATTCTTGATTATGCTTGTGGGAGTGGGAGCGGCCGGCTGTTCGGCCACCAGGTCCTATTATGACTTGCCGAGTGACCACTGGAGTAAGCAGCCGGCAGCCGTGCCGATCATGAAAATAGGGAGGGGGACCATCAACATTGTCGCATCGCCCCTGGACATTCCCGCCACCTTTGGAAGAGTGGCACAGGAGACCGACCACATGGGCTATGCCCTGCTGGCGGGACCGACCGAAGGCGTTGGCAACGGCCTTGTTCGGCTGCTCGCCGGCGTGGCCGAGATTCTGACCTTCCCCATCGTGAATCAACCGGAGCCGCTTTACGAACGCAGGTTGGGCCAGCGAGCATTTCGAAAAGAGCCCGACGTAACCCCGTGAGGGGTGGCAGACGTACATCCTATAGGGAGTACGGTTGCCCGATACTGACGGTGTCCGCGGCGGGTTATGCCCCGGGGATGCCCTGTGCGCGGAGTTCGTTCAGGTGCCGGCCGGACCAGTCGTAGAGCCGGACGCCTTCCCCCACGCACTGCTGCACATTCTGGAACAACTCGACTGCCCTGCTGAGGTCGTCCCGGTCGCCCATCCGTTCGCCCCGGATACGCAGTTCCCTCGCCCGGCGGTACAGTACCTCCGCGTGATGCCTTAGCTGTTCCAGTGTATTCTGCCCGATCTGGTTGCCCGGGTCCCACGAGACGGCGTTTTGTGCGTGTCGTCGGGCGGTGGCGTACTCCTCCTGGGCCAGCGCCTGCTGGCCTAACTCCTCGTAGTGTCTTGCGATGTCTGCTGCCTCGTTCCGCAGTCGCCGCAATGCCTGGTCTGCTTCCCTGCGGTAGGCGTTTGTCCTGTCCGATTCGATTTCTGTGACCTCGGTCCAGTTTGCCCTGGCCCGGTTGTAGTCCTTCGCATCGTAGGCCGTGTTCGCAGCTTCCAGGAGCCCTTGGATATTGGTGATCCTTCTTCGCAGTGAGGACAGTTCCGCGAGGTTCTCGCGGTCGATGAGTTCGATGGCTCTTGCACCCTCGCCGTCGCGATAATAGTTCCGTGCGGTCGAGACCAACTCCTGGTGTTCGAGTTCGGCCAGCCGCGATCTGATGCGGTCCCGGAGCTCATCGCGCTGTTGATGGAGCAGGCAGTCCTCAGGCAGGCGGTCTACCGTTTCCAGTGCCGTTCTGACCGAGGCGAGGGTGCCACGGCGCAGATGTTCGTTGGCTTCGTTCAGGATGGCCCGTTCGGTCCGGTGCCGTTCGGCTTCTGCCTCGGCCTTGGCCTGCTCGTCTTTTGTCAGGCCGATCAGCTCCTGTGCTTTCAGGGTTTCTTCAGACGTTGCTGCATACCTGTTCCTCGCCGTTTCGAATTCCTGAACGGCCCGGTCCCACTGCTGTTCCTGGAGTGCGTCCTGGCCGGCATCGACATGCATCTGGAATTCAGCGGCGCGGACTTTGCCGCGCAGCTCTTCGGTCTGGTGATAGACGATGTTGTCCGACTGGATTTCGGCCAGTTTTTCGAACGCCTCGCCGGGCTCGTCATTCGCCAGCAGGCGAGCCGCTTCTTCAGCGAGCCAGTCATAGTGGTCGGTGTCTTCGATCCAATTTCGACGATCGGCGGCAAACGCCTCGACCGTCCCGGTTCTCCATTGGCTTTCCAGTATCTGCCGGATGTGAGCCCGCACCTCGCGCCAGTCGAACTGGTCGATCGAACTGCCCGATTCTCCCCACGTTGTGCCGATCCGCCGGAGCAGGCCGGCGACGTCGCGGTTGGGATACGCTCTCTCCGCCTCTCTCAGGAGGTCCAGCGCCTGGCTGAACTGTCCCTCTTTCATCAGGTCGATGCTCTGGTCGAGCCGTTCGTTATATCCGCTGTGGCCGAAGGGCCGGTCCGGCCCAGTGGGCCGGCCGTCGCCGCTGCCGGATGTAAGGACGAGTGCGATGATCATGAGCAGGCCGACGGCGATGGCTCCGCCGACGAGCATCAGGTTCTTGCGGCGGTTGGTGGCTTCCTGTTCGTCGTAGTAACCGCCCAGCCCGGGCGGCCCCTTGTCCTGATCGCGAGGTACGATCTCGATCTCCTGATTCGTCCTCGGATTGCGCAGGAACATCCGTCCGTCCCGAGCGATGATCTGTGGTTCGAGGTTTTCCGGCGAGTATGCCTGGGGGATGAACTGGCCGTCGGCCGGTGTGTCGTCCTCGGACATCTCCGATTCGTCGTAAAGCGGTTCTGCCTGTGCCTCGCTCGGCGGCGGGCCGTCCGGAGCATATGCCGACGTCGAGTCGTCCGGTTCGTATGGCCTCTGTTCGGACTCGTCGGTGGGGCTGAAGTCGAACCCGGCCGCTCCGGCTGCGTGCCCCTGGGCGGCACCGGTCGCATCGAAAGTCAGTGTGTGGTTGCCCAAGGTGATAATATCCCCGTCCTCGAGCATGTGCAATTTCACCGGGCGGCCGTTGACACTGGTTCCGTTCCTGCTGTCCAGGTCCCGAAGTGTGACCGTGCCGCCGTCAACGTGCAACTGTAGATGGCGTTTTGACACCTGCGGGTCGGGCACGATGATATGGCAGGACGGGTGTCGGCCTGCGATCATGCTGCCATCACGCAGTTGGAAGCTTTTCTCTTTGCCTTGGCCGGTCGATATCAGTCTCATACGATCACGCGCCTTCCTGGAGAAACTCGTATAGAGTTCTGTTGTAGATGATTTCCAACTCCTGCCGCCGGCGGTCGGACTCGTCGGGGATCAGTTCCCTCATCTGGCGGAAGATGTTCAGGGCTCCGACCCGGTCTCTGTCCTGGTATTGGATAATTGCCTGGCGTTTCAGATCCTCGAATCGGCGGTCCACCTCGTCACGTGTTTCGAGGAACAGGTCGTAGGCCTCGCGGTATGCCTGTCGGCCCTCGTCGGTCCGTACCGGGCGCAGGACCTCGGCCGCTTCTCTGAACTGTACCTTCGCCTGGTAAAGCGCCCCTCGTGCTCTTGATGCTCGGCCTCTCTGTATCCGGCTCTTGCCTTCGCCGATCCGGGCCTCGATCGAGCGCCGTTCCTCCTCGAACGGGTCGCGGGAGCCGGGAGTGACCACGATCCGCAAGATGCATCGTCGGTTGTTGGGGCCATACAGGTACACGTCGGTATGTCCGGTGTCGTGGCCGGTGACCGTGGCCATAAAGGAGAGATTGTCGTCGATCTCGACGGATGCCACGGAGGTGCCGGGAGTCCCTTCGGGATATACCAGGTCGGTGTAGCGGGCCGCCCAATCCATAAATATGCGCGGTGTGGAGCCGCGTTGTGTGACCCGCCGGCCCAGGTCGATGACCTTGGACTCGCCGACGCGGACGGACACGGGGTAAACATATGATTGCGAGCCGGTTGCACCGGCGTAGTGCCAGGCGATGCCGCCAATGACAATGAGAATCGCGACCACACCCAGGAACTGAAGCGCACCCCAGGCACTCTTGACGGCGGCCTCTTCTTCGACACCGTGCGGTGTTTGAGCGGGGCCGTCGGCGGGACCGAAAAGCTCGTCGATCGATACCGTTCGTTCATCTGATAGCGGCGCGGGCTGAGCGGAGGACGGGCTCGATTCGGGCACGGCGGGCGTATTCTGGCCGGCGGTCGCCGCGGTTTGCGCGGGAGGCCCCAGGGCAAATTCCAATTCGACTTCGCCCAGCACGAATCGCTCGCCGGGCGCAAGCAGCACTTCGTCGATCCGCTGGCCGTCGACCACGATCCCGTTATGGCTGTCGAGATCAGTCAGACGGCAGCAGCCGTCTTGCAGCTCGGCCTTTGCGTGCCTGCGAGACACAGAAGGGTGGGGGAGTATGATATCCGACGGCGGGATCCGGCCCAGGATAACAGCATGCTCGGGGAGCTCGAACTCCGTCGCTTCGCCTTCGCTATTGATAACCCTGAGCTTTGCTGTCGCCATTTTCCTGTTCCGACAACACTCTTAAGGAAGAAGAAAGTCAATCACGTATGCTAAGGCATACGCCCGCCCGCAGCCCCAACCGCCGTGCGGCCCCTCTATTTAATTCTATCACGCTCTCTGCTCCCAGGCAAGCTGATATTCGGCCGGGGCGCACCTCTTCGACAATTTTACACACTTCATTGTCCGCATTGAGATAGACCAGGTCGATGGCGAATCTCATCCCGAAGGTGTGGACCATCCGGCAGCGACGGAGCCACATCCCCTCGTTGTCATCCAGCGAGTCTCGGCCCAGCAGCCCGCGCATACGGGCGCGTGCATCCGTGGGCACGTGGAGCGGGTCGATGATGGTCCGCCCGTCGGGAACCGTGACTGCACGGGCGGTCATTGCAGTATCCCGTACTTGATCATAGCATCGAGCGCGACAGGACCGAGGATGGTGAGGAAGACGGTGGGGAAGATAAACAGGATGAGCGGCAGCAGGATTTTGACGGGGGCCTCCATCGCTTTCTTCTCGGCCAACTGCTCGCGCCGCACCCGCATCTCCTGGGCCTGGATGCGGAGCACCGGTCCGATGCTCGCCCCGAGTTCGTCCGCCTGGATCATCGCACCGGCGAAGTTTGACATCTCCTCGAGGTCGGCCCGATGAGCAAGCCCCCGCAGCGCCTCGGCTCGCGGCTGGCCCATCTGTATCTGACGGAGGACCTCGGCGAACTCCTCGCCCAGGGGCGTGCCCTTGATCTTGGTGGTGATACGAGCCAGTGCGGACGTGAAATCAAGGCCCGCCTCCACCGACAGGGTCAGCAGGTCGAGGGCGAACGGCAGCGCCCGGAAGAGTTCGGTCTTGCGCTTCCGAACCTGCGACCTCAGCCACATGATCGGCCACAACAGCCCGAGGATGAGCCCGGCGACGATGAGAACGGTCCAGCCGGCGAGCAGTGTCGCCCCCACGCCGGCCGCCAGCCCCAGCAGGGTGCACAGCAGGACCATCCCCAGGTATTCGTCGGGGGTGATGGCGTGTGGCGAGCCGGCGGCGATCAGGTTGCGTTCGGCGTGCCGGCGCAGAGAGAGCAGATGGGGGCGATGGCCGGTCTGTTCGTGCCGAACCTCTGCCCGGAGAGTGAAGTAGCGCAGGAGTGTGCCAAGCGGGCGCGATGCGGCAATCAGGATGCGAAGCAGGGGCGAGCCGATCTCCGCCTGACGCTGTTCGTCGAGTCGGGTGGCCTCCGCGATATCCGTTTGGATTCGATACAGGGACCAGACGAGCAGGAAGACGCTGCCCGATGCCGCGACCATAATCAGCATGATGAACATCTGGTCGGATAGGTCCATTGCCACTCTCACACGTCGATGCGTACGATTTTCAGGATAACGATGACTCCGATAATCTGGAGTATGACGACGGTCGCGATCATAATCCAGCCATATACCGTGTTATAGACCACGTGCATCAGTTCCGGGGTCAGGATGTTCATTGCCACCGCGAACAGGATGGGGATGGCGCAGATGAGCCCTGCCTGCAGCTTGCCCTGGGCGGTCAGTGCCCGGATTTTGCCCTGGAGCCGGTGTCGGCTGCGGATGGTGTCGGCGACGTTCTGGAAAATCTCGGTGAGGTTCCCGCCGACCTCGCGGGAGATAGTAATCGCGGTCACCACCAGGTCCAGGTCTTCGCTGGGCATCCGCTGGTGGAGATGCTGCAGGGCGTCCTCCATACCCACCCCGAACCGCAGCTCCTGGTTGACCATCCGGAACTCCTGGCTGATCGGATTCCCCATCTCCCGTTGGACGAGGTTGAACGCCTGGTGCAAGCTGAAGCCGGCACGCAGTGCGTTGCAGGTGTTCATCAGGGCGTCGACCAGTTGAACACGAAACTTGTGGTCGCGTCGGTGCTTCAGAATCTTGACGCCGACCGGAGGGACGGCGAAGCCAGCCAGCCCGAGGATGGTTCCCCAGGCGATGCTCCCGAAGGCCAGCCCGGTCAGCACGCCGATCACGGCCATCGAAGCGAACGAGACATATACCAGGTGCTGGATGGGGATGGTGAGGTACATCGCGTCCAGGGTCTGTTCGGCTCCCCGGACGTATTTTTGCTCATAGGTCTGCCAGCCACTGCTGAAAAGCTGGAACCCGACGAGCACGAACAGGGCCACGGCCCCGCCCGCGGCAAGCATTATGACGAACTCGAGCAAACGGCACCTCTTGCATTAATCCACTTGTCGGAATATCCGGGTGTCTATCTTGTGGCCCCGCTTGACGAGATCGTGGATGAAGTTCGGGATCGAGCCGGTCGGCTCGAACGAGCCGAGGATCTCACCCTTGGGGCCAATCCCCGTCTGTTCAAATTTGAACGTCTCCTGGAGAGTGATCGTGTCCTGCTCCATTCCCGTTACCTCGTTTATGGTGACCACCCGCCGTTTCCCGTCGCTGTGGCGGGCGGTGTGGATGATGGTGTCTATGGCCGACTGGACCTGGTCCCGGATCGCCCGGGCGGGCAGTTCCATGCCGGCCATCAGCACCAGCGTCTCGAGTCGGGCCAGGCAGTCGCGGGCCGAGTTGGCGTGGATGGTGGTGAGCGAGCCGTCGTGCCCGGTGTTCATCGCCTGGAGCATGTCGAGGGCCTCGGCACCGCGGCACTCGCCGACGATGATGCGGTCGGGCCGCATCCGCAAGCTGTTTATCACCAGTTGCCGGATGGAGATCGCACCCTTGCCCTCGATGTTCGGCGGCTTCGACTCGAGCGAGACAACGTGCTCCTGAGGGAGCTGGAGCTCCGCAGCGTCCTCGATGGTGACGATCCGTTCGTGCCGGGGGAGGTACGAGCACAGCACGTTGAGCAGTGTGGTCTTTCCGGAGCCGGTCCCGCCCGAGATGATGATGTTGCGACGATGCACCACGCATAATTTCAGATAGGCGGCGATCTGTGGAGACAGCGTGCCGAACCCAATGAGGTCCTTGACGGTGAACGGCTCGGCCGCGAACTTCCGGATGGTAATCGTGGGACCGGTCAGCGACAGCGGCGGGATGATGGCGTTGACACGGGAGCCGTCGGAGAGTCGGGCATCGACCATCGGGCTCACCTCGTCTATTCGCCGACCGATGGGCGCCAGGATGCGACGGATGATCTCGACCACCTGGCGGTCGTCGGTGAACCGCTTGTCGGTCAGCTCGAGCTTTCCATGGCGCTCGACATACACCTGCTTCCAGCCGTTCACCATGATCTCGTCAATCTCGTTGTCGGCGAGCAGGTCTTCGATCGGTCCCAGGCCGAGGGCCTCGTCGGCGATCTCCTTGACCAGTTCCTTGTTCGAGAGCCAGGGCGGTATCTCTTCAGGGATCGTTTTGATGATGTTGTTGATGACCTGCTCCGTTCGCCGGCGCAGCTCGTCCGGTTCGACCTCGGTCATGTCGATGTGACGCAGGTCGAGATCGGCGATCAGTTGGTCGTGGATGCGGCGCTTCAGGGCAGAGGGCGTATAGCGGGGCTGTTTGCGGACAGCGACTTGGTGTTGTACCGTTTGTCGGGAGGGCGGGGCCTTGTCGCCGGTCTGTTGAGGGGGCTTGACGGCCTGTTCCTTGTTAAGGCGGAACAGGATCGTGAAATCGCCCAGGTGAATGACCGAGCCGTCGGCGAGCGGGGTCTCCCGGGTGACGCGCTTGCCGTTGAGGTACGTGCCGTTCCGGCTGTCGAGGTCGCGGATGATGTAGCCGCCGTTGGCGGCGACGATCTCGCAGTGGCGTCGCGAGATGTTCTGCCGGTCGAGCATCAGGTCGCAGGACGGTTGTTTCCCGATGACAAAACATTCGGCACTTACAGCCGCTCGGCGTTTGCTGCCGTCGCGCCGGTCTGTGATGAGAAGCTCTGCCATATCGTCGGATTCCTGTGATCGGGCCCCTTTGAGCGGTGGGGCGGATGTTCAGTTCGCCCCGCTCCGTCGTGCTTCAGCCCGCTCTCTTGCAGCTTCCCGGATCTGCTCCTCGAGGTTATCCGGGGTGACCTCGCCCAGTTCAGTCGGGTCTTCGAGGCCGGGGTCGGTCGGGCGCCGGGTGGCGAGATGTATCCGCCCGGTCTGGGTGAGATGTGCAAGGATGTTCGCTTCCCGGTGTGAGACACGGAGCAGGACGGTCGAGTAGGCGGCGTAATCGCGGCGATGGTCGAGGGATACGAACTGATCCGGCCGGCTCATGTGCAGGTCCACGGCTACGACTTCGACGCCGGTGATCGTGGTGCGTGTCTCGGTCCGCGTTGCACCGCCGGCGTCGCTATGTTGGCGAGTGACCAGCACATCGACGACGGAGCCGGGCAGCAGGTGGCCTGCCACCCCGGTCACCTTGTCCACGGGGACGGCCATCACCACCCGGCCTTGCTCGGGCAGAGTCTGGGTGACGTCGGCCCGGTCTGTCCCCCGGGCGAAATCGGAGCGATAGAGAATGTCGTCGGCCCGGAGGTCCTTCTGGACCGTCCGCCCGACGATGGTGCCCATATCGCGGGCCAGGATCATCTGGTCCTCGCGTCCCAGGGCCTCGACGGGCATCTCCTGGGTGCCGAGCATCGCGCCCGTGATCTCGGTACCTCGCCTGATGGATTGCGTGGCGACAAGGACGGATACTGTCTGGTGCGTCCGGACTGTTTCTTCCCGCTGTCTGGTCAGATAGGCCCGGATGCCCACCGCGGCCAGGATGGCCAGTGCGATGGCCACGGCCAAAGCTACCTTGGCTTTCATATTGTGTTCCTCCGTAAGTTATTCAGAAGCTGCAGAGTCGGACTCGAGCGGTACGCGGGCGATTACAGCGCCAGCCCTTCAGGCAGCCAGGGCCGGTCCGCCCACAATACCAACACTTTCATCTTACCACTATCAGGGAGCCGGTCAATCGCGACGATGCACTGTTCGTGCCCGCGCGAGAAAGAGAGCAGGGCGACCCCCTGGTAGTTCTCGGTCAGCAGCCGGCTCGATTCACTCCGCTCAGTCCATCCGTTCTTCGCCATGCCCCGTTGGAAGTCGGACACGATACCGCTGGGGCTGCCCCAGGCGTCGTAGCCGACGATCATCGAGTCCACCCCGCCCAGGTTCTCGATGCACAGCGTGCGGCGGGCCATACGGGGTTTGGGAACGCCGGGCGGCTCCCGGCCGGGGCTTTCCTTGCCGGCTCCCTCCGGTATGTCATCGAGCTGCATCGACCCGACAAAGTAGTCGGACCCGCCGGTCTGGCGGTTGTCGAATGCGATGATGCCAATGACCCGCGAGTCTTCCGTCACAAAAGAGAAAACCGAGCAGCCGGCACCGTCGGCGCCAAGGCCGGGGATGTGCTCGACCGGCTTCGACCGGCGGTCACGACTGACCCACCGGCGGTATTCGGCGATCACCCGTTCGGCGGGCAGGTCGGATGAATAATGGGCGAATTCGGTGGAATGCCCGTTGAACGTGACCGGATACGAGCGGATGAACTGCGACCGCTCCGTCGGCTCGACGATCGCGCGGCCAGACCGAAGTCGATAGCCGCGCTGTTGTCCGCCGTCGATGATGGCGTGACCCTGGTACACGGCGAAACCAAGGATCATGCCGACGAAGACCACCAGCAGCAGAAGTCGGCTGATCATTTGCCTGTTCATCTTCTTCTCGGGCATCGTCTCATTCCTTCGGCCGTCAGTTCGGCTCCCAAAAGGCCGCGTCGCCCCCGAAGTGGGGGAAGTGCGGCATCCGCCCGCTGTTGGGCATTAAATAGTAGCTGGTCAACTGCTCGATAGCGTGGTTCATCCCGGGCGGCGGGGTGACCTCACGCTGCATCGCGTTGTTTCTCACGGCGGATTCCAGCCGTGTGCGGAGCGCGACCGGTTCGAGGGTCCAACGGCCCATCCGGATATATTCCGGCGTGTAGGTGTGTCGAAGATCGACGCGGCTGCGGTGGGCCCATCCCTGCAGGATGTCGGTGGTGAGCCGGGGGATCTGGTCTTCTTGCAGGGAATGTTGCCGGATGTACCGGCCTTCCGCGCTGAGCCGCTCGCTCTGGTGTGTGTCAACCACGAAGCGGAGCCGGCCGTCTTCCAGCACATAGCGTCCGACGGCCCTTGTCGAGTAAAGCGGCTCGACCATCTCGTCGAACATTTGCCGGATCTCGCCTGACTGGGGGATCTCGCTGTTGGCAGGTCGGGTTTCCTCGACGGTCAGGTGTCCGGCCCGAGTCGGGAACAGCAATTCGGTGATGGTTCCGCGGAACGCTGCATCTTCGCTCTGGTCTTCGTACGTATGGATCGCGTAGTCGGAGCCGAAGTGGGTGTGGAGCAGGTAGTGTCCGAGGTCGCCCAGGAACATCATACCGATGATAATCAGCAGCAGCACGGGGAAGATGATGAGGAACTCGACGGCCGCGCTGCCACGGCTTCTGTTATGATTTGCGTACTTCATAGCGTCCCTCAGTGATCGAGTACGTCTTCCATGTAGGGCGACAGGTAGTCGAACAGTCTGCCCCTTCGGTCTTGGATATTGCGGAATCGCGCGGGCACTTCGTCCATCGGCGGCCTGAACTGCTGCCATTCGTCGGGCGGCTCGGGGCTGTGCCATCTGGCTTCTCTGTCGGTCGAGACAATCGTTCCGCTGCTTGTCGAGCGCGTCCAGGGGCGCCCCACGCCCCAGTGCCTGGCGAACAGCCCCTGGAACAGGAAGCTCGTTCCAGTATCGGGGTAAATCGCGTCTATGTGTTCGCTGCGGATGGCGTCTCGGACGGGGACCAGTTTTGCCGTCCACACCGGCTCGTACAGGTTCTGGTAGCTCCGTGCGACCCACTGCTGGATTTCTGAACGGGTGTCGAACGTGGCCGTCCAGTGACGGTTGGTCTCGGGCCCATCGAGGAAAGCGGCGCGGGCAGACGAGATGGCGAAGTAGCCCCAGGGCGGGTTGTCGAACAGGTGGAAACGGAGCGCCCCCTGGCGCCCGCCTTCGAGAAGCGGCGTGTCCTCGCCCCGCCACACGGCGACGTTGATGCCGAAGGTGAGGAAGTCGCTGGTCAGGCGGAATGGCCGGGGGAAGGCGTTCACGTTGATGTTGACATATCGGCCGGAGTCCCGCCGGAGCATGTCGCGGGCGTAAGCTCGAATTTCGAGTGTGGGCGAGTCCGGGTCGTCGTCCGGGTTGAAGTGCCGCGTCTGGTGGTATGCGTCCGGGTGGACGAGGTTGCCGGTGACCGGGTTGTACCACTGAGTCCACGCGGGCTGCCCGCTGCTCCACGGTGAGATGGACGGGTCGTTGTCGTGTACGGCGTGGTGGGCGAGCCGCCTGATGCCGTCTTCGAGGAAGAACGACTCGCCGCGCACGTGCTCGTATATCCAGAAGTTCCGGCTCGGGTCGGGCCAGCGGAGCCGGTGCCGTGTAGCTCGCTGGCTGAGAATCCGCCAGCGGCCGTCGGCGTCACTGGTGCGCAGCCCGTTGATATCGAGAAAGGGCAGCCCGCCGTCATCGTCCACGATAAACCGGGCCGGTCCGACGTGGGCGGTGATCCGGACGCTGTCGGGCCGCAGTTGGATGCCTGTCCGACCCACGCGGACCGAGTCGGGGATGGTGAACCGGATGGGCCCGATCCGAATCTCGTCGGGCAATCTCAGGACGGTGTTCCCGGGGAGAGAGATGTGGTTGTCGCGTCGGACGGGGATGGTTTGTCCGCCGACGGTGACCGAATCGCGGTCGCCGGGGATGGGTTCCCACCGGCCCAGGGCGTCGTTCCACTGCAGCAGCCGGCCGTCGGGGCCGCGTCGAACGCCCACCGTTCCGCCCGGACGTGCGACGATCCGAAAGCCGCCGTCCCGGAACGGCTCATACGAAACCTCGCTGTCCTCGGACACCGCGTGCGTTGCCCATCCCAGGCCCGGCAGGTAACGACTCTCCACGTGGGCGGGGTCGTCTCCGGTGATCCGGGCGATGACGTGGTCCGCGGATGGGCGGCGAATCTCGAGTTCGCGGTCGCCTGAGGTGAGGATGTAGTGGTTTTCCCCCAGCCGCCTGATGGTGATCTGGGTGCCGTCGGAGCTGGTGATCTGCCAGTCAAATTCGCCGATTCGCCGGATTTCTATCGTGTAGCCGGTGTTCGAAGTGATATGCCAGCCGTTGTTCGGCTCGATCTGGTCGATGTCGAGCCGCAGGTATCCGCCCCGCTGGGGCCGGAACCGGAAGTCGGGGAAGAAGGCCAGGGCTTCGACCCGCGTGCGCCCGTCGGGCGCTGCTGCTGCGGCGCTGCGGCGTATCTCGCGTTTAACCAGGTGCTCGCCGCTGACCGCCATGGCCCGCTGCATTCGGCCGATGATGTTCATCCACTCCTGCGACCGCGGAATCCATTCGTCGGCCTCGCGATAGGCCTGGTCGTAGCGGCCCACCGGATCGGAGACGCCGATCACCGAGTCGGGTGGGTTCGTCGGATGTTCCTTCAACTCGGCCAGCGTGCCGAACACCACCACGTTGGTCGCATATCGCAGCGAGTTGTAATAGAGGTAGGCCATCCCGTCGTTGAGAAAGGCGACGGTGGAGACCAGGTTGGCCTGGGCCAGGGCGCCGCTCCGCGCTGCGGCATCGGCGGCGTTCTGTGTCTCCGCCCGGCTGGCCACGACTTCGCCGACGTTGGCCACCAGGGCGACGAAGCTGACCAGGATAAACAGCGAGATGGCCCCGAAGACCATCGTCTGGCCCCGAATGTCCCGAAGAAGTTTCATTGGCTCATCTCGCTTTCTCGCCCTGTTACAGGTCAGGTATCACCGGGTGGCCGACCGCACCATCGAGCTCTGTATCCCAGGGCACGGCCCGTTTGTATCGGCTCCGCAACACAAGGTGCGGTGCGCCGTAGCGATCGACGAACAGGCCCTCCGGTACATCTTCCCGGCGTGCCGCCCGGCCGATGGGCGTGAAAATCAGGTTGGCCACCGGTACGACCAACTCGTAATAGTGCGTGACCTCAACCTCGACCCATCCGCTCCGATTCCCGATAGGGTCCAGAACATCGACATTCGTTTTCAACAGGGATGATTCGGACCGGGGGAGGGCACCCCAGCCGGGGACGTGAATCGGCCCGCTGACCTCCCCCGCGGGGTAGGTGGGGCCTGCGATGGCACTGCACACGAACGCGGCCGCGTGATAGGGGTCTTCGCCCACCAGCTCGGCCCGAGCCGCAGCGAACGCCGCGTAGTCGGTGACCTGCTTGGCCACGTAAAACAGCGAGACCTGAACGACGCCGAGGACGATGAGCAGCAACAGCGGGAACACGATCGCAAACTCGGCTATCGCCTGTCCGCTTTCTCGTCGGTCGCTCATTGTTCACCTCGTTACATCGCCATGAGCAGCCACGTGATGATGCTGCCTCCGGCGATGGCCCATGTGTACGGGATCGTGGTCATCTCCGGCAAATCGTCCGGGCTCTCCTCTCGACGTTTCTTGAACCGCCGAGGAGTGACCAGGGCCTCTACGCTGCTTTTGAGACCCTGGAGCAGCCGGCCGCGCCAGACGAGGACCGCGACCCCCATCAGGGCGCCGATGCAGGCGGTGAATACGGCGGTGCTCAGCAGGAACCGCCAACCCTGGATCGCGCCCACTGCCGCCATCAGCTTGACATCGCCGCCACCGAGTACGTGGAGCAGGTACGCGGTGCCGAATATGCCCAAGGCGAGGGCAAAACCTGCCAAAGAGCTCAACAGCGGGGCACCAAGCACCCGTTGAACCGGCCCTTGGGCCGGTACTCCTGCGCCCGCCACGTAATTGATCAGCAGACCCAGGCCGATCGCCGGCAAGGTGCACCAGTTATAGACCTTGCCGGCAGTGAGGTCGGTATAAACCGCCACGCCCAGAACGACCAGCAGCAGTCCGTCGAGAACGTGAACAATCACCGCACTGGCGGGCATGCAAGAACCTCATGAGGGCGAGGCGGCCTATCAAGAGCTCGGACCGGGCTTACCAGTCCGTTACGCCTTTCTCGACCTCCTGGCGAGCACCTGTGCTCACGTCATCGGGCCGGGCGTCTGCATCCCCGGCGATCTGACGGGTCTGGCCGGCGATCAAGCTGCGAAGCTGATTTCCGAACAGGGTGAGCACGGCGATGCTGGCGATCGCCACCAGGGCCACGATCAGGGCGTACTCGGCCACCGTCTGCCCCAGCGTCCGTTTCTTTTTCTTTTCCCACCACAGCAGCGAACCAAACATACCCAACATAGCAGGCCTCCTTCTGGTACGGCAGCCCTCTCAGAGAAAAGCCGCCGCCACTATGGCAGCGGCAGACATATAATTCGAGTCAGGTCAACGTAGAAGTTGGACACGGCGTCGAGCACGGCGATGGTCGCCCCCACGAGGATCAGCACACAAAGCGTGGCAAGCAACACATATTCGACCAGGGCTTGTCCGCGTTCGTCCAACATCTTCATTGCCGATCTCCAATCACTTCTAATCTAATTATAGCGCAGTTCCAAGGCGATGTCTTGCTCTAAATGCCCTTTTTACGCCATTTTACAGATCACCGGCGGCCCAAATGGGCACGGCGCCGCTGTCCCTATTGCCTCGCGACGAGCCCCTGGAGTCGCGGCATCCGCCGGACATGAAAGCCGGCCTCCCGAAGCCGGCGAACCACCCCGTCGACGAACGACCGGTGCTGTCCGTAGGGCTCGCCCGTGTAGTGGAACACCCGCCCGCCGCCGGTCAGGACGCGGGCCAGCTCGGCGTAGAACGAGCCGCCGTAGAGCTCGCCGGCACGCGAGAACCGAGGGGGATCGTGGATGATCCGATCGTAGCTGCCATCCCGCTGCTCACCGACAAACTCGGCTGCATCGGCCAGGACCCGTTCGATTTTGGGATTCGAGAAATACTCGGCCGACCACGGATTCTGCCTTGCGATCTCCCGGACGAGGGGATCGACCTCGAGCGAGGTGACCGATTCGGCCCCCAGACGCACTGCTGCGATGGCCGTGTAACCCAGCCCGCCGCAGGTGTCGAGCACCCGGGTCCCCGGCCGCACGACCGTCTTGGCCGAGGCCATTGCGTTCTCGAACGGGTCCGCCCCCGTCGTCCGGTGCATCTGGATTCCGCTGATCTCGATGGTGGGCGATCCGGCGGTCGGCACCAGCTTGTAGAACAGGTGGTCAGCGATCTGGACGGGGCCGGCGAGTCCGTCCTCGACGATGAACACACCGCGTTTCGACCCGGCGATCTCTTCCAGTGTCCCCTTTGTCGCGCACCCGGCATCGCCCAGGGTCGCCGATTCCGATGAAACGCGCACCACGGCCCGGGTCAGGCCCAGGTCGAGCGAAACACTGAGCTCTGGACGATCGCGGTCCATCGCCTCGAGCAGCCGCCCGGCGAGTTCCGGCGTCAACCATGCTTTTGCCATCTTCGGATCTCCTGCTTTGTCTATTGTAGCCGGGGGCGGCCAAACTACCAAGCCGAACGACTCGTTTCGATTCGCCCCGTTTTTTGCTTGACATATACGTTATACCTATGTAGTATTCTCCTGACCTTTGGTGTGATGTTGAACAGTAGCATATTGGCTCGACAATAAGACTCACCAAATGAGGATAGGGCCTTCTCGTAAAGCCGAATGTCCGCTCTAAAGCAGGAGATGGCAAGTGGCTATCCGTTTGGTTTGCGAGCATTGTCGTGCGCGCCTGGTTGTCGAGGATGAGTTCGCGGGCAAAAAGGGGAGATGCCCCCAATGTGGTATAGTTCTCACGGTACCATCAGAAACATCTGCGATTGAGCAGCAGCCAGCCAAACGGCACCTTCGATGTGAAGTGACTCCGGATGAAGCAGAACGTGCTCATCAGCCCCCGCCGTCTTATGGCTTTGCTGTTGCTAGTTTCATTTGCGGGCTCGGGATTGGGCTGATCTGGGTGAAAGGCATGGTGCTGACGGAGCTAACCGAAGGGGATTACCTCCTCGAATTGTTTGGCTACCTGGGTGTAGCAAGCGGTATCTGTGGATTAATACTGGGGACTTTAGCAATTGAACGAGCGGCAAAGGAGAAGAAAACAAAGCGTTATGTTCGAAGGATGGCAGGCTGGGGATTTGGTCTAAGTTATGTTCTTTTTGCGTATTTGGGTGCGTTCAGCACCACAAGCAACTTAGGCATCATAAGTTACCAATTATTTTTGCTTTTTGGCATAATTGTTATGGCGCGTTTATTTCGAAACCCATGGGCT
>PWKM01000209.1 GCA_003559755.1 Planctomycetota bacterium | reverse complement strand
TGAGAACGGCCAGGACGACGCTGAGCGGGCAGAGACGGAGCATGATGGAGTTCCTGAAGGACACACTAAGAGCTATTCAATATTCTACAGGTGCCGGGATGCATACGCAACGAGTAAACCGAAGGGGTCGTGCCGGTCGATGGGAGTTGAACCCGCGTTCTCTCCTGTCGCTGCGGTTGACACACTCCGCCGGGCTTTGTAGTCTGTCCCGGCCATGACATCGAAAGAGCGAGTCGAAGCCGTTTTCGAGGGGCGCCGGCCGGACAAGGTGCCGCTGTCGCACATGTGCTTCTCCGGCAAGGTGGCGTCGTACCTGCTCGGCCGGGATGCATACGTCGGCGGCGCCATCAACCGGTGGCGGGAGGCGACCGCACTGTGGGCGGGGCCGGATGCCCACGCAGAGTTCATCGAGCGGGCGATGCGGGACGCGATCGACGTGGCCCTGGCCGCCGACCTCGACCTGGTCCGGCCCTATTACTGGCGTGATCCGCGCAAACCGGCCGCCCGGATCGACCGCTACACCTTCCGCTACGAGCAGCCCGACGGGACCTGGGAAGTCCTGCAATTCGATCCGGACACCGAGTTGTACAACGTCATCGACCGGTCGCCCCGGCCCGAGCCGACCGTCGACGACCTGGAGGCGGAGGTCGAGCGGGCGGAGGAACACGCCGACTCGTACGACCCCTCGCTCGAGCAGTTCCCCGAAATTGCGTTCGCGCTCCGGGAGATCGGCGACACCCACGCCGTCCGCTGCACCGGCCCATGGACCGCGCTTCCGCTGGGCCGCCCCGACTGGCTGGAGGCCACGGTGCTGCGGCCGGACCTGGTCGCCCGGCTGCTCGATGCCCAGGTCGTCGTCTCGATCAGGAATATCGAGCTGCTTTCCCGCGCAGGCGGCCGCCTGTTCTTCGGCGGGGGCGACATGGCGTCGGACCACGGCCCGATGTACTCGCCCCGGGTGTTCCACGAGCTGGTGGTCCCGCGGGTGCGGCGGGTGTCTGATTTCTGTCACGAACGCGGGCTGCGTCACCTGTTCGGGACGGACGGGAACGTCTGGCCGGTGGCCGACGACCTGTATGTTGCGTCAGGCGTCGACGGGCACTACGAGGTGGACCGCCGGGCGGGGATGGACATCCCGGCCATCCACGAGCGCTACCCGCACATCACGCTCCTGGGCAATATCGCCAGCTTCACCCTGCAGATGGGGACGCCCGACGAGGTGCGCGAGAAGACCCGGGCCTGCGTCGAGGAGGCGAAGGCGACGGGCAAGGTCGTCGCCGGGTGCTCGAACATCATCACCAGCCAGACGCCGCCGGCCAACATCGACGCGATGCTCGAGACGCTGGCGGAGTGCCGGTAGGGCCGCTCTCTCCGGGCGTTCTACTCGATGTCGATGGTCATCTCCCGGCTGTACACCAGGCGCACCACGACCGTCCGTCGGTTGAGCCGGTCGCCGACGAAGGCGTGTGTGTCGTTGACGCCCACCGCCTGGGGCCACCAAAAATGGAGCCCCTGCGAGTCCGGGTTGCCGTACCGCCCGAAGGTGGTGATCAGGTTGCCTGCGGTATCGAGCACGCCGACGCGGGCGCGCCCGGCGTCGGGGAAGAACGTCCGGCCCCATTCATCGACGTCGATGCACGGGTTCTCGCACACGCAGGAGATCGTGGTGCCGGGGGTATGCTTGGGCGACGCCCACGAGCCGACGACGCTCGCCCCGGGCACGATCCACTCCGCCCCTTTGACGTCGATGGGGTCGTTGAACGCGAAGTTGGCTCGGGCACCGCCTGCGTCCTTGAATATCTCCCCGCCCTCCGGCCCGAACTTGACGATGCTGCCGTAGATCATCGGGTAGCTGTTCCAGTTGTTGGTCGCGTCGGGGCATTCTGCCCCTTCGCTCACCTGGCCTTGCAGCTCCTCGGGGACGGTTTTGTCTCCGGGTCGCAGGCCGACCGCCACATAGATGTTGCCCTCGCGGTCCACCCGGGGCGAATAGATGCCCGGCTTCTGGCAGTTGATCAGCTTGGCATCGAGCCGCCTCCCGTCGGGTGCGAACTTGGTGAGGACGGTGGCCCGGTGGAAGTCGTCCTCGTCGGCGACCATCCCGAGCTTCTTGAACAGGACGTAGACGTTCCCCTCGTAGTCGGCGGTGTGCCCCTGGCCATAATTCCGGGCGTACCCACGCAGTCCACCCTCCTGCCAGGTCACCGGTTCGTCCGGCGGGATTTCTTCGTGCGGGAGAGGCCGTTCATCGCCATCGACTATGCGCACGGACTCGGGGGTCGGGAATTCGCGTTCGGCCATGTCGGGACCGTAGCGAAGGACCCGTGAGCGCCGTGCTCCCAGGTGGACATAATAGAGGCCGTCGCGCCCGGCGGCGCCGCTGGCGCTCATCGGGCTGCTTCGCGGCCACATCCGCCCGCCCGCCGTCTCGATCGTCGTCCACTCGCCGGTGTCCAGGTCTTTCTGCATGCGGTTATTGAGGTAGAGGAGGTTGTTGATCCGATCGACGGTGACCTCCATGACGGACGCCTGCAACCGGGGCCTGGGACCGTTCAGTTCCGGGTTGAGGACCCGCACCGGCTCGCCGAACCGGTCGCCCAGGTCCTCGATCCGGGAGAAGTAGTAGTTCGTCCAGATGACCGGCGGGTCGGCCCGGTCGTCGAGAGCGATAATTGGCCGGTGTATCGGCCGGGGCCAACGCAGCGTTCCCAGGCGGAGTCGAGCGACCTCGGTGGGGTCCTCGTAGCCGTCGAACTTGACCAGGTTGAGTTCGCTGGGGCCGGTGAGAACGTAGATTTCGCCCGTCTCGCGATGTACCTCGACGCGCATCGCCCCCTCGATTTCGATCTCGCCGAGGAGCTCCCGGTCCGGCGAGACGACGACCACGCGCCCGTCCTCGATGTCGGCCACATAGACGTTCCCGTCGGCGTCGGTCGCCACGCTGATCGGCTTCGTCAGGTCCGGCCCGTGGCGGCGTCCGCCCTGGCCCAGGAACACGCCCACCTGCCGGTCCTCCCAGCCGGTATGGAAGACCATCGGGACGGGGATGGTGTGCCGCCAGGCGTGCCCGCCCATGTGGTCGCAGGTGTCACATACGAACTTCCCGCCCGGCTCGTTGGGGTGGAGGCCGGCCCGGACGCCTGCGGCATAGATGATGTCCTCGTCGGGCGACAGGGCCAAGCTCGCCGAGGTGTCGGTCAGCGGATGGATCAGCGACTTGAGTATGCCGTCATCGGGCACGCTCCCGTCGGTGTTGATGACCGTGATCCTCGATTCGCCCGGCTGGGCGTAACAGCGGGGGCCTTCCTGGATGCTGCTGAACACCAGCCGTCCGTCGCTGGTGACCACCGAGCGGTGGCGCGGGATGTCGCCGAGCCCGGGCAGATAGGAGCGGGTCTCGAACTGGTACACGAACGGGACGCGCGAGCCGTTATCGAGCTTGATCGTGCGGACGCCCTTGAGCTTGTCGGCGGGCATGTCCGAGGGGAACGGGGCGATGGTCCGCTGGTATCGGCCCGCCCGGTCGAACACGGCGATGGCGGCCGATGCGTCGCCGCGGTGGTGTTCGCCGAAGCAGTGGATGACGTACAGCTTGCCGTCGGGGCCCACCGCCATGCTTCGGATGTCGCCGATGTAGGCCGGGTTGTTGCCGATGAGTTCCTGGAACTCCGGCTCGAGGCCCATCGCAACCCGGACCTGGAACGGGCCGCCCTCCGCCGGCTGCCCGAAGTTGTCGTTCCCGTCCCAGACGAGGGTCTGCCGGAGCGTGCCGGGCTGCAGGGGCGGCGGGGGGTTGTCCCCCAGGACGCCCGACACCAGGTGCCGGACGGTCCGCCCCTCGCTGTCCAGAACGGAGACCGTGACGTCGGTGAAACGGTCGGCCGTGAACGAAATCTCGACGTTCCCGTCCCGTTCCACGGCGGTCGGCCGTCCGGAAAACCGGGGTGCGGTCGCGGACGTCGTGCAGGCGGACAGGGAAATGGCGATGCAGAACGCTCCCAGAACAGATAAGACTTTCCTCATTTTGATCCCTTATAGCTGGTCGGCCGGTTCAATCGCATTGTGCGTCTTTTTAGTTCCAACCACAGCATGATACAGCACCGGCCGCACCGCCGCAACTGTCTCCGGCTGTGGTGCGGGCCTTTCGGGACGCTCGGTTGGGGGCGGTTCGATAGCGGCAAGGGGGGCGGTCCCGGCCCGGCCGTTTGCCGGCTACGGGCCGAGGGTGCGGAACTCGCCGGTTTGTTCGATGACGACCGGGTGGCCGTCGGCCTGGTCCGGTATCCGGTCCTCGATGTCCGGGGTTTTTTCGGCCACGAACACGCGGATGCAGGGCCGACCGTCGAGTTCGCCGATCCCGGTGCCGACGACGCCCGGGACGGCCATCCACTCGGGGGACCGCTCGTCCTGTACCTGCTGGATCGGCTTTCCGGTCAACGGGCCCTCCCGGGGCGGTTCATCGGCGTCCTCGGCACGTCCGCTGCCTGCTGGCCGGAGAGTGCGTGCCGTTTATGGTTTTGTGTGATCGCCTGTTGGCTGTTCTTCGTCCCATACAAAGCCATCTTTGTCAACACTATCCACCGAGACGGTGTACGTGCCGTCCGGGATGTTGTTGAAGTTCCGGGAGATGACGCCGCTGCTGTCGGTCTCGCCTGTGATGTTTCGATATGGCTCTCCGTCGCGCTGAAGCTCAGCCACTACGGCGGCCCCGGCGACCGGCTCGTTGCCATCGACGGTCATCACGGTGAGGGTCACAGTCAGGTGCCGACCGCCTGCGCGTGGGCTGTAGTCGACATCGACGTACATCTTCACATCGCCATTCGGGTCGTCCGGGTCATCCGGATCGTCCGGTTCTTCGGCGGCAAGTGCGAAATCAATTGTCGCAGTCTCGCCTTCCAATACGTTCACCGATTCCGTTTGGCTTTCGTATCCCTCGGCGGAAGCGGTTACCTCGACATCGCCGACCGGGACCTCATCAAGGGTATACGTACCGCCCGAGGCCGTTATGGCCTCTTTGCCATTCGCTGCGACAGTGGCGCCAGCAATGGGACTTTGGGTATCAACGTCCGTAACCGCGCCTGCGATCGACCCGGTGGCCGGGGGCTCGACCGGCTCGCCGTCGTCGATGACGACCCCGAACGCGTTCAGCACCTCGTCGATGGGGTTGGCCACGGTGCTGGTGTCACTGCCCGCGAAGAGCAGGCCGACCGGATGGTTTCCGTCTTTTGTGACGACGAGCGAGCCCGAGTCGCCCCCGGCGCTGAAACCGCCGGGCGTTATGCGTATCTGGCTAACAAAATAGGCCCTTCGGCCCTGGCCGAAATCGACCCATACGCTCACGTTGATCTCGCTCACTTTCCCCTCTGTCAGGCCGGTCGTCCGCCCGTACTTCTGGACTTCCGTCCCCACGACCGCCGCCTTTGTTTCGGAGTTGGGCACGCCATACCCATCTTCAAGGGTTGCGTTGCCGAGCTTTGCTTCCGTGCTCTCGGCGATGGCGGCGTCAACCGTATTTGCGGGTCCGCTCCTGCCCCTGGCGAACTTGATCTCTACGTAATCGCTGAGGTGGCCGAGTATGTTGTCCTCGGTCGGCTGGGCATCAAACGGTCCCGGCTGATAGACGGGGTCGCCCACGCTGGCTCTGTTCGAGTTCGCGTACACGTGGTTGTTGCTCAGGGCGTACAGCGTCCCGTTCCCGTCCCGGACCCTGGCCCCGATGGTCCCGGCGGTGATGTCGCCGTGGCCCGTCGATACGCCGATGGGCGCCGGCCGATGCCGCGCGGTTGTGCTCAGGGCGCGGAACAGCCCGGTCACTTCTCGCTCGACGGGCACGCCGTCGAGTTGTGC
>PWKM01000160.1 GCA_003559755.1 Planctomycetota bacterium | reverse complement strand
GGTCGTCGCCAGCCGTCGCGGTGGGTCATCGTTGAAATACCTATCTGCGACGAACACGGTGCGGTCGCCCGTGCGGACGGCGAGCCAACCGTTCGCCGTCTGGCCGGGGCCGTCGGCCTGCCATCGGGTCGCGTCGCCCTGCTCGATCTTGCTGTGCCCCTCGACCGGTTCTCGTCGGCCGGCGGTCGATCGCAAGCCGCGGGTGACGCTGCCCGCGCCGTCGAGCGTTTGCGGCTCGGTCGCACCGACGAGCGTTCCCGCCGTCCCGTCGGTCAGGCCCAGGGCGATCGACGACTCCTTGATCCGGCGATAGGTGTAGTGCTCCGGGTTCGAGTTCGCCAGCGAGTACTTGACGTGCACGTCGGTGCGGCCTCTCCACGCGGTGATCCGCGCGATCGCGGTCAGGTTCGTCTTCGTCTCGTCATCATCGTCGAACGGCGCCCGGATGATGACCGTGGCCCGCATCGGCCCGTTGTGGTCGATGACGACGCTCGACGGCTGTCGGGCCACGCGGCGGAGTTCGTCCTTCGTGCTGTCTATATAGCTCACCTCGCCGCCCTCGATGACGGTTGCATCACCGACGCTGAGCGTGGTGAACAGTGTGAACGGCTTGTCCCTGTCGATGGTGAACCGCATGGCACCGGTGTCCACCTCGACGCCGTTCTCGGTCTCCCGGGCCAGCCCGGCGGGTTGGTCTTCGACCGGTTCGGCGGTATCGAGGGTGAACGTCTTCTGCTCGTTCGGCCCAAGGTCGGTCTGGAAATCAACCAGGACCCAGCGGATGTAGCCCTGCTTATCGACGATCAGGGGCAGAACCTGGGCCGGTACAGGTGCGTCACCCTCCAGCACAACAAACCGCTGGTCGGCCTCGAACACGCCCCATGGCATTGGGACGCCGCCGGTTACGGGGGCGGACCTCTGCTCGACGCCCGCCGGCTCGTCCACCGTCAGCGTGACCGGCAGCTCGGGCCGGTCCGGCTGCAGCACGACGCGCGGCTCCGCCGGGGGGGCGTCTTTGGCGTCCTCGTCCGGCACGGCCTCGGGCTCTTCGACCGCATCGTCGGGGTCGCCCAAGATATCCTCCGGCTCATCGGCCACCGGTTCATCGGGCGCTTCCGCAGGCGGTGCGGCCGGCAGATCCTGCTCGACCTGTTCCGGCTCCTCCGGCCTCGAACAGGACAGGGGAGCAATGGCGAGCGGCAGGGCCAGTGCGATAACGAATACGATACTGACGACGCGGCTATTACTCATACCCATTGTCTTCTTCCTTTCGGGCCGCTACCAAGCATACTATGCTGGCGGGCGCTCAGAACCACCGCCAGCCCATGATCCGATCCTGGAACTCGGGCTTGCCGGTGACGGCCGGCGAGGTCGCCAGGTCGCCGTCGGCAATCATCTGGTCGTCGCCGTTTCTCTCGCACCACTCGACGAGGGTCTTGCGAAGCCGGCCGGTTTCGCCCGGATGTTCGCCGGCCATATTATGGCGTTCTTCCGGGTCGTTCGCAACGTCGTACAGTTCCTCGGTCCCGCCCTCCTGGCAGTAAACGTATTTCCATCGGCGGGTTCGCACCATGTACTTCTGTTCCGGGTCGTCCCAGGTCTGCGAGACGAAGAAGTCGCGGCCCGGTGCGTCGGCGGATTTGAGGACGGGGGTGAGGTCTCGGCCGTCCACCTCGTGTTCGAGCGGGCATCCCGTCAGCCCGGTGAGGGTGGGGAGCAGGTCGATCGGGCCGACCAGGTGGTCGCGGGCTTTGCCCGCCTCGGCCACGCCCGGTGCCCGCCAGATGAAGGGGACCCGGACCGATCCGTCGAACATCGAGCACTTGAAGAAGTTGCCGAAATCACCGAGCAGGTCGCCGTGGTCCGACATATAGGCGACGACGGTGTCGTTGGCGATGCCGGCCTCGTCGAGGAAGTCGAGCACCCGCCCCACCTGGTGGTCGTGGAAAGAGACCATCCCGTAGTAGTACGCCCGGGCGAGTTGGACGGCCTGGGGCGAGACGCGGTCCCAGCCGTACCGGAACGGCCGGCGGGCCAACTCCCGGTCGCGGCCCTCGAGGTCGGCCAGTCCGCCGATCGGCTCCGGGAGCCGGCGCGGGTCGTAGGCGGTGTCCCACGGGCGCGGCGGATCGTAGGGGGAGTGGGGCTTGGCGAACGACGACCAGAGGAGGAACGGTCGGTCGGCCTGTTCATCGAGGTGCCGGCGCAGCGCGGCGATGGTCCGGTCTGCGACCCACGCCTCCTCGTGGTGTTCGGCGGGCAGCGGGCTGGGAGCGGGATGGATGTCGTTGTTCCCGATCATGTGTGCCCGTTCGTAGCCGCCCCAGCCGACCTCGTACAGGTAGTCGTGGAAGTCCTCGAGCCCCCGCAACTTGCCCTCGGGATCGTATTGCTTGAGGATGCGGCCCGACTCGCACAGCTCGCAGTACTGGAACCCGTGGAGCAGGCGCGGCTCGCCGGGCGGGGCATAGGGCTCGTAGTGCAGCTTTCCGATGGCGTATGTGCGGTAGCCGTTCCGGTGAAAATGCTCGGCCAGCTTCGGCTGATCGTCGTGTATCCGGCCGCCGTTGTCCTTGCTCCCCGTCGCCTTGTGTGAGTAGTTGCCGGTGGTCATCGACGCCCGGGCGGGCACACAGATGGGGTTCGGCGTGAACGAGTTCTCGAAGCGGATGCCGCCGGCCGCCAGCCGGTCGAGGTTCGGCGTCCGGACGAACGGATTCCCGTTACACGCCAGTGCATCGTGCCGCATGTGGTCGGAGCAGAAAAGCAGGATATTCTTCAACCGTGGTGCCTCCTGAGGACTCGCAAGACAGTCCGGGCCGCCACGCAGGGCCGGGCACGGACCGGCGGGTGCGGGCATCTCTGTACCCGGTGAAGCTCATCCGGAGCACGCGGCTCGAGCATCGGCGTCGCCGGGGCGAAGAGGGTTGGCCCGCAGGACCTGATTCTACCGGCTCAAGAATAGAACCGGTGCATTCCGCTGTCAAGCGGGTGGCCCGAGGGTGTTCTCTCTTGCGATGCGTCGCGTATCATAGTAGTATCTCGAAACAAGGAGGAACTATGCGTATTCCAGCTTTTTTACTGGTTGTTTTTACAGCAGCCCTGGCGCTGGCGGTCCCGGGCTGTTCGGAGCGCGGGCGGGATGACCGGCCGGCGGGGCCGCTCCTGGTGTCGGCGAGCATTTTCCCGCTGGGCGACATCGCCCGGGAGATCGGCGGGCCTCACGTCGAGGTCACCACCCTGCTGCCGCCGGGCGCCACCCCCCACGGGTTCGAGCCGCGGATGAGACAGGCCGAGGCCCTGGCCGGGGCCGACGTCCTGCTCGTCGTCGGCTTGGGGATGGACGAGTGGGCCGAAACGAGCGCCCGGGCCGCGAGGGCCCGCGCCCGCGTCGTCCGGTTTGCTGACATCAGCGGCATCGACCCCATCAAGGGCGACGCCGCTGACCAGCACGACCACGAGCACGAGCACGCACACGGCCATCACCACCATTCCCACCAGACCGACCCTCACCTGTGGCTCGACCCGATCCGCGTGAAGCATTTCGTCCGGGTGGTCGCCAAAGCGTTCGCACTGCTCGATCCCGACAACACGGACGTGTATATGCAGCGAGCCGAGCGATACCAGCAGGAGCTGGCCCAGCTCGACGCCGACTACCGGGCGATGGCCGAGGCGGCCGAGCGGGACGCCTTCGTCACGTTCCACCCCGCGTTCACCTACCTGGCCGACCGGTACGGCCTCCGGCAGGAGCCGGTGGCGGGGGTACACGGCCACGGCCGGGGCGCTGATATGGAGAGGGTCATCGAGTTCATCGAGTCCGAGGGAATCCAGGTGGTCTTCGCCGAGCCCCAATTCCCCGAGGACAGGTTGCGTTCGCTCCGCGAGCAAACCGGCGTGGAGGTGGGGCGGCTGGACCCCCTGGGCAATCCGAACGTCGAGGGGTACGACAGCTACCTGGCGATGATGCGGTCCAACCTGGAGGCGCTGGCCCGGGGGCTGTCCCGGTAAGACCTATGCCCGATCACCGTAGCGAAGTCGGCATCAGCCACGACCACGTCGAGCGCGGCGTCGTCTGCATCCAGGGCCTGTCGTACACCTATCCCGACGGGACCGTCGCGCTGTCCGACATCAACCTGCACGTATCGGAGGGGGAGACCCTCGCCGTGGTCGGCCCCAACGGCGCCGGGAAGACGACGCTGCTGAAGATTCTGCTCGGGCTCGTCACCGGATACCAGGGCCGTGTTCTGATTGCCGAGCGCCCGCCGGGACGTGCCCGGCGTGACGGCCTGGTGACGTGGATTCCCCAACGCAGCCAGCTCAACACCTCGTTCCCGCTGACCGTGCGGCAACTCGTCCGCCTAGGTCTCGCCGGACGGGCCGGGCTGCTGCGCCGTCCGACGCGGGACCAGCTCGACGCGGCCGAACGGGCCATCCACATGCTGGAGCTTGACCGGATCGTCGACCGGCCGATGGGCCGCGTGTCGGGCGGGCAGTTGCAGCGGGCGCTCATCGCCCGGGCACTGGCCCCGGAGCCCCGGCTGCTGCTGCTCGACGAGCCGATGGTGGGGCTCGATCCGTCGGGCCAGGAACAGTTCCACGAGCTGCTCGATACGGTCAAGAAGGAGTTCGGCGTCACCCTGGTCATGGTCTCGCACGACATCCGGGCCATGCTCACCGGAAGCCAGCGAGTCGCCTGCCTCGACCGCACGCTCCACTTCCACGACGTCCCCGCCCTGCTCACCCCGGAGGTCCTGGCGGGCGTGTTCCACTACGACTTGCACGATGTGTCCGCGCCGAACGAGTCCAGTACCGCCGATGAGGGAGGGGGATAGTTATGCTTGCGATGTCGGTGTGGAGCCGGTTTCTCTATTATCCGTTCTATCAGCACGCTCTCATCGCCGGGCTGGCGGTGGGGATCGCCTGTGCCGTGCTCAGCGTTTTCGTGGTGCACAAGCGGATGGCGTTCATCGGACAGGGGATCAGCCATTCGGCGTTCGGCGGGGTCGGGCTCGCTCTTCTGCTTCAGCTCTATCTTCCGGCGACGCGGTCGCCGCTGGTCCGGGACGGGATCATCGCCGTGTTCTGCGTGGCCGCCGCCGTGCTCATCGGGCGACTGACCCGCGGGCGGCGGGTGAGCGAGGATTCCGCCATCGGCATCTGCCTGGTCGCCGCGATGGCGACCGGGGTGCTCCTGCTCGACCTGCGGACGCACCTGTTTGGCGAGATGTCCCAGGCGGGAGTGCTCGACCGCGGCGCGTTGGGCTACACCCCGTCGTTCCACGACATCCTGTTCGGGAACGCGCTGGCCATCCCCGCCGCCGGGGTGTGGCTGGCGTTGATCGAGAGCGCACTGGTGCTGCTGCTCGTCGTCCTCTTCTTCAAGGAGCTGTCCTTCTTCACCGCCGACGAAGAGGCCGCCGCGGTGTTCGGGGTGCCTGTGGACCTCGTTTACTACGGCCTGCTCGTCTGCATCGCGCTCACCATCGTCGTGGCGATGCGGCTGTTCGGCGTCATCCTGTGCAGCGCCCTGCTCATCCTGCCGGGGGCGACGGCCAGCTTCTGGTCCGACCGGATCGGATGGGTGACGTTCATCTCGGCCCTGACAGCCGCGCTGTGTGTGGTGGCCGGGCTGTTTCTCTCCATGTGGATCAGGGAGTTGAGCACCGGCCCGCTGATCGTCCTGGTGATGGCCCTGGTGTTCGGCGCAAGCTGGATGTGGCACACCCTGCGGGACGGGAAAGTGCGGCTCCCCGCCGACCTGGCGCTGGGCGTGCACGTGTTCGAAATCGAAAGCACCGACCGCAACGGCCAGGTGTTCAGCGATCGGCTGGTGCTGGAAGTGGTCGCTGAATTGCCGCCGCGCTTCT
>PWKM01000088.1 GCA_003559755.1 Planctomycetota bacterium | reverse complement strand
GGTCGAGCGTGGAGGACGGCATCGGCCGGCGGAAAGGCAGCTTCATCTCCATCGGCGGCGCCCGGGGCGAACTCACCGAGGTCGCCGACGGCGAGGTGACGGTCACTATGGACGGGGTCGCAGAGACCCGCCACATTCATCAACTGACCGCCGACCAGGCTCGGGCCTACGCCCGGCTGGCCGACCCGCCGCCGCCGACCGCCACGGCCGTCTTCCTGCTGGCCGAGGCGACCGCTCTCATCGAGACCGACCGCGAGCGGGCCGACGCCCTGCTCGCAGAGGCCGAACGGGCGCTGGCCGATGTGCCCGACGAACCGAGCGTCCGGGCGTATCGGGCGAAACTCGCCCGACACCGCAGGCCGGACAGCCCGGAGGACGCCTGGGCGCGGATCGCCGAGCTGGGAGAGCCGACCACACGCGAACAGGCACAGCAGCTCGCGGAACTGCTCGACAACTTCGAGGCGGTGTACGCGGGCACAGAGCATCTCGCCGCCCGGGCCCGTCAGATCGCCACGCTGCGAGATCGCATCCGCCGGCAGACGGCCGCCGTCAGGGAGGAACCGGCGTCCGTCTGGCGGCCCCTGTTCGAGGCCGGGAACCTGGACGGCTGGGACATCCCGGCACGGCATCGCGACAACTGGTCGGCGGACGAGGGCCGCATCGAGTTCCGGGGCCGCATCTCGGGCCAACCGCCCGAACCGGCGACGATTACCCGCACCATCGACGTGGGGCACCACGTCGTCGTCCGGGCCCGATTCCGCAGCCGGTCCGCCATGAACGTCTCCGTCGGCGCCCAAAGAGTCCTGGACCGCCGGGTACACGCCTTTTCTCCAGATGCCATCGACGGCCGGGTCTGGGCGGACGTCGGGGGACGCCTGTGCCGGGCGTGCGACGGCGCCGGCCAAACCACCGGGTGGCGAACGGTCGAGCGACAGGTCGGCGACCGCGTGTTTACCCATCGCGAACGGGCTACCGGAGAATGTGAGAGCTGCGGCGGAGCCGGAAGGGTGGTGGCGATGTCGGAATACTGGAGAAGACGTTGGCCGCGGGGCGTCGATCCGATTCCGGTGCTGAGAGACGGGCAGGAGTACTCGGTCATGCTGGTCGGCGTTCAGGGGATGATGGCGCTCCGCGTGTACGACGACCGGGTGGCCTCGCTGGTCCGGGCCGACCCCTGGAGGGGCGTTCTCTGGCGGACAGACGGCGACCAGGTCGCGGTCGTCCTGCGGATCGAGGGGGGCGGCCTGGGCGACGTGGACACCGACGGCGGGCGGCTCGAGGAACTGGTCACCCGGGCCCAGTTCTGGGATATCGAATACCGGACCCTCACCGAGGGCGAGGCCAGGGATTTCGTCCTCGATCTGATTCGCCGGATGAGATGGCCCGACGACATGCGCGACCAGGTCCAGAACGCCTGGAGAAGACGGTTCCCCTGAGGGCCGCCCGTTCACGGCCTCCCCACAAAGCAGAAAGGCCTTTGCCCGGGAAGGCAAAGGCCGAATCGGCTGGTGACCCCGACGGGATTTGAACCCGTGTCGCCGGCGTGAAAGGCCGGTGTCCTGAGCCAGACTGGACGACGGGGCCACGTCGATCGCTTGAACGCGCGATACTATACTAGAAATCCCGGTACGCTACAAGTAAAAGCCGTGCCCGAGCCGGATTTTTTCCGCCCCGGAGGGGCTGGCATATCCCATCGAGCAGAGCAGGCCCGGCGACGGAAGGCCCTTACTGGGGGCCGATCATTCCCCGTCGGGCTCGTGCTCCGGCCGGACGATGACTTTGGCCCGGTGGGTGAAGTATTTCCGGGCGACGCGGAGCACGTCCTCGCGGGTGACCGCCCTGACCCGGTCGGCGAAGGTGTCGGCGAAGTCGTGGCCCAGCCCGTACAGCTCGTCGAGCGCCGCCTGGGTGGCGAGCGATTCGTTGGTCTGGCGGCGGAGCAGCTCGACGGTCACCACCATCTCCTTCGACCGCTCGAACTGGTCCTCGGGGACCAGGTCGGCCTTCGCCCGCTCGATGTTCTCGTCGATGATCGAGACCACCTCGTCCACCTTGTCCGGCCGGGTGAGGGCGTAGATGCCGAAGAAGCCGGGCACACGGATGCCCTGGAAGACGTAGGCGTGGACGACATAGACCAGGCCCTGGCCGCGAAGCTCGCGATGCAGCCAGCCGCTCGGCCAGCCGACGCCGGACATCACCCCGTCGAGCACCATCAGCGGGTAGCGGTCCTCGACGTCGGTCAGCGTGGTGGCGGGATAGCCCGCGTACACCACGGCGGTGCCCGGCCGACGGGTGAACTCGACGGTCTTGCGGTCCTCCTCGAGCGGCGGCTCGTCCGGGATGTCGGCCAGCAGCGACTCGCCGGCGGGCAGCCCGCCCAGCCGGTCGGCCACCAGCTTCTTGACCTGCTCGACGTCCACGTCGCCGAACACGGCGATGACCCCGTTCTTGCCGGTGAACGCCCGCCTGTGGAACGCGCCGAGGGTGTCGGGGGTGAGAGCTTGCACCGACGCCTCGGTCCCCAGCCGGTTCAGCCGGTAGGGGGCTTCCCGGTAGAGCGTGCTCCGGAGCAGGTTGAGAGCTTGGGTGTGCCAGTCGTCGTCCTGCCGCCGGATGGCCTGTGTGGTGAGCGTCTTGACCGTGTCCAGTTCGTCTTCGGGGAACGACGGGTTGACCAGGCAGTCGGCGAAGATGTCGAACCCCTGCTCGAAGTCCTCGGCCAGGACGCCGGCGGTGAGGAAGACGGTGTTGTTTCCGGAGCCGCCCTCGATGCGGCCGCCGAGGTCGTCGAACGCCCGGGCGATGTCCAGCGCGGTCCGCGACTCGGTCCCCCGGGTGAGCATCCGGCCGAGCACGTGCGAGGTCCCGGCCGTCGCCTCGTCCTCGCCGAGCACCCCGCCGAGGAAGTACGCCTGCATCGAGACCAGCGGGAGGGCGGGGTTCCGCTTGATGAGCACGCGGAGCCCGTTGTCGAGGGTGATCTTCTCGGTCGGCTCGGGGTGGACCGCCTCGGCCTCGACCGGTTCCTCCGGTTCGACCGGCTCGTCCTCCGGCCGGACGACCGACACGGTCAGGTTGTCCGTGTTCAGGTACGTGCGGGCGACCTCTCGGATTTCCTCGGCCCGGACGCCGCGGATGCCCTCGAGGTAGGTCTCGGTGAAGAACGGGTCGCCGGTGGCGAGGTAGTCGCCCCCGATCCGCCGCGCCTGGGCCTCGATGGTCTGCCGTCCGAACACCTCGGCCGCCACCGTCTGCCGCCGGGCACGGGCGAGCTCTTCCTCGGTGACCGGCTCGGTCTTGAGCTTGTCGAGCTCCTCGAGGACCGCTTGTCGGGCGGCCGGGATGTTCGCCGGGTCGAGCTGCATCCGGACCGAGAAGTTGCCGCCCCCGAACCACGGCGTCCACGACCACGAGGTGATCGATTCGACCAGCCCCTCCTCTTCCCGCAGGCGCCGGACCAGCCGCGAGCTGGGCCCGTGCGAGAGTACGCGGGACATCACGTCGAGCGGGTACAGGTCGGGATGGCTCAGGGGGACGGTGCGGAAGCTCATCATCGCGTAGCCGGCCCGGACGTCCATCTCGGCAGTCGCCTCGCGGGCCCCCTGCTGCGGCGGGTCGTCGGCGGGCGGGGCGGGCGTCCGGCTGGCCCGTTCCGCGTCCTCGAAGAGCGAGGCGATGTGGTCGGCGGCCTCATCCGCGGCGAAGTCCCCGACGGCCACGATCACGATGTTGTCCGGGCCGTACATCCGCTCGTAGTACGCGACCAGGTCGTCGCGGGTGAGCTGCTTGAACTGTTCGAGGTAGCCGAGGATCGGGTGCCGCATCGGGTGGAACCGATACATCGTGCGGGCGGAGAGGTTCCACAGCACGCGGCTCGGTTCGCTCGCCGACTTCTCGATCTCCCGCTGGATGACCTCGTACTCGCGGTCAACCTCGTCCTGCTCGAACGCGGCGTTCTGCAGCCAGTCGGCGATCAGCTCGCTCGCTTTGGGGAACTTGTCGGCCGTGGTGCGGATGAAGTAGCCGGTGTGATCGTAGGTGGTGTATGCGTTGCTCGCCCCCCCGAGCTCGTCGAGCATCTCCTGCGTCTCGGCCTCGGGCCGGGTGGTCGTCGAGCCGCCGGATACCACGTGCTCGACATAGTGCGAGATGCCTGCCCCCATGTGGCCGTCCTCGAAGATGCTGCCGGCCCGGACGAACGCCTGGACGATGGCGATGGGCGCGGCCCGGTTCTCCTGGCACAGGATGACCAGCCCGTTGTCGAGCGTCCGTTTGACGAAGCCGGGGCGCCGGCTCGGGCCGGCGGCATCGACGGCGGTCGGCTCGGCGGCGGGTTGGGAAACGTCGGCGGGCTGGAGCGCCGCACAGCCGGCGAGCGCGACGAGCAGGGCAAGGCATAGAACGGTACTTCGCATTCGGTCCCTTTCCTTATGGTGTTGGGGCGTGGCGTATCCTCGACGTCTTTCACCCGATTATACGAGGAAACGGGGCGCGGGGGTAGGGGCGGCTCGCCGGCCTGTCGGATCACTCGTCGAGAGCGTCCTCCTCCGACGCGGCGATGGCGACGCCGTGCGCCTGCCCGTAGCGGCGGACCCGAGCGTCGAGCTCCGCCAGCCAGCCCGGCAGTTCGATCAGTTCGAACCACTCGGTCAGGTAGCTCAGGTCGGGCCGGCGGTCGCCGCCGTGGTCCTTGACGTCGTCCATAATATGCACAAACTCCCGGCCGTCCACCGCCCGCCCTTTCTCGTAGCGGCTCTTCTCCCAGGTCGCCTTCACCCGGTCGTACGAGGCGTACAGCCGGTTCACCGCGGCTCTCACCTTGTTGCGTGCATCGACCGCCCGGTTGACGGCGGCCTCGTGCTCGCCGGCCTCCGCCTGTTCCGATGCCGCGACGAGCAGGTCCTCGGCCTCGGCCAGATCGAGCATCGTATCGATGAACTGGCGCTCGAGCTGGGCGATGGAGATTAGTGCCTCGAGGTTGTATTGGTTCCGGTCGGCCCGAGTCAGGTTCGTCTGGAGGCGGAGGAGCAGCCGGTCGTTCCACATCCGTTCACCGGGCAGTGCGTCGAGTGCGTCAGCGTATCGGCGGGCGAAGACCGGCTCGGTCGCCAGGTTCTCGGGGTCGGGCAGCCCGGGCGGGATCAGCGTGCGGTCCATCCGCTCGAACGACTCCTTGCGGTCCCACCGGCCGTACCCCCGGTCGCGGACTTTGGAGGGGATGAGGTCGAGAGTTTGCTCGAAGAACCGCGCCCCGTCCCCCAGGTCGCGATAGACCTCGCCCATCGCCTCGACGCGGCGCCCGTAGAACAGGTCGAAGAAGCTGGCGACCGCTTCCTCGGCGGGGGTGCCCCCGGTCCAGGCCGCCTGGCCGGTCATCGCCCAGCCGAGCCAGAACGCCTCGTTGTGCAGCCCGGAATCGTCCCAGGCGGCACTGATCATACCCAGGGCATCGGGCATGCTGTCCTTGCCGTGTTCGATCTCGTGGATGGCGGACTCGATGCGGCCGCGCTGCGTCTGGCCGTCAACGTCGGTCCAGGTGAAGTACCTGGGGAACAGCTTCTCCGACCCCTGCATCGAGACGTATTGAAACTGGCGGATGCCGTGCTCGTTCTCGTAGGTGGTCTGTGGCTCCTTTTTGCCGCCGACGCCGTTGAGCAAGTCGCTGGGCAGGAGCTTGACGTGCTCGTCGAGCAGCGGGTATTCGCCCCAAACAATCACCTTCCGGCCCCACGTCTCGGTCAGGTGTTTGTGGGCGGCGTTCACGAAATCGACCCAGGTGAGCGACCGGTTCTCGGGGTTGTAGGGCGACCGGACGGTCTCGCAGATGCCGGCGTAGTACACCTCGTCGGTCGAGACGTGGAAGTACTCG
>PWKM01000293.1 GCA_003559755.1 Planctomycetota bacterium | reverse complement strand
TCCCACGCGGGTGATGCGGCGCTCTTCGAGTACCCGGAGCAGTTTGATCTGGGTGCTCATCGGCATGTCGCCCACCTCGTCGAGGAGCAGCGTTCCGCCGTTGGCATATTCGAACCGTCCGATCCGGCGGGTGGTGGCGCCGGTGAACGCCCCTTTTTCGTGGCCGAACAGTTCGCTCTCCAGGATGCCTTCGCTGAGCGAGGCGCAGTTGAGGGCGACAAACGGCCGGTCCCGGCGCTGGCTGTTGTCGTGGATGGCCTTGGCGACGAGCTCCTTTCCCGTCCCGCTTTCGCCGTAGATGACAACGGTGGCGTCGGTCGGTGCAATTCTTCGCAGGGTATCGAGGACTCGGACGATCTGGGGGTCGTTGCCGAGTATTTCATCGAATCCGTACCGCGAGTCGTCGCCATCCCGGTCCTCGCGTCGGAGTTTGACGTTGGCGACGGCCTTGCCCACAACGGAGCGGAGCTCGTCGATGTCGATGGGCTTGGTCAGATAGCCGGCGGCTCCCAACTGGATGGCTTCGACGGCGTTGGGGATGGTGCCGTATCCGGTCACCATCACGACTTCGGCGTCCCGGAGCCGTTCGAGCGACCGGCGAAGGATGTCCATCCCGTCCAGGTCCTCGTCATCGAGGTTGAGGTCGGTAACCACGACGTCCACGTCGCCCTCGTCGATCCGTGCGATCCCGTCCTCGGCGCGGTAGGCCTTGACGCACTGGTAGCCGGCCTTCTCCAGCGCCTCTGCGGTGGTATCGCAGTGGTTCGGTTCGTCGTCGATGACCAGGATTCGGACTTCTCTGCTCATGTCGGCTGTCGGTTATCGGATGGAGTATAAGCGGGCAGTTGGATGAGGAAATGCGTACCCTTGCCCGGCTCCGAGTGCAGGTCGATTCCGCCTCCGTGTTGATCGACGATCTGGCGGGCCAGGGCCAGCCCGAGCCCGGTCCCCTCTTCTTTGGAGGAGAAGAAGGCATCGAAGATACGGTCGCGTAGTTCCTCGGGCACGCCGGGGCCGGTGTCGATCAGGTCGATGGTAATCTGGCCGTCCGATCGGGATGTCCGCAGGATCAGCTCGCCGCCATCGGGCATCGCTTCCTGGGCGTTGAGGACGATGTTGAGCAGCGCCTGCTTGAGCAGGCGGTGGTCGGCCAGGCAGAGCGGCGGATCGGCCGCCAGATGTTGCCGCAGATTGATGTTCATACTGGCGAGCTTCGGCTCGATGAACTCGATGACCTCGGCCGACAGCTCGTTGATGTCGGTGGGCTTCAGCTCGAGCTTGCCCAGCCGCATGAATCGAAGGAAATCATCGAGCGTCCGGCTCAGGCGCTGGACCTCGCGGCCCAGAGCCGTGATCTTACGCGCCGCCCATTTCTCGCGCGGAGTCTGCGGCTCCGCCATCTCCTCTTCCAGAAGCTGCAGGTTCATGGTGATGGTGCTGAGCGGGTTTCGGATCTCGTGGGCGAGGCCGCCCGCCAGGGTGGCGATGGTCTCCCAGTCAACTGCCGGCTTCCCAAGTTCTTCTGTCATTGGCAAAACACGAGCCGGGGGGACGGACTGCCCGGATGCAAACGCGGGCGGTCGGCCGATCATCCCGGGACAGACGAGGCGACCTGCAAATCGGGGATCAATGAACGAGGCATCGGGTCGGCCAGGACGCCCCGGCACGGCGGCGGGCTCCGAACCCCGCGGGTCCGGCTGACCCGGTGCGGGGTCACGGGGGGCCTGGCGGGCGATTCCGGCATCGCCCGCAACCGGGCCGATATCTAGCTCGCTTCCGAGCGGTTACTCGGACTGAGAGCCCGACTCTTCTTCGATCGCCTTTCGGCTCAGCCGGATTTTGCCCTGGTCGTCGACGGCTAGGACCTTCACGCGGACCACCTCGCCCATCTTGACCACGTCTTCCACGTTCTCGACGTAGTGGTCGGCGAGTTCCGAGACGTGGCACAACCCGTCGGTTCCGGGCAGGATTTCGACGAACGCGCCGAAGTCCTTGATCCCGGTGACCTTGCCCTCGTAGATTCTGCCCACTTCCGGCTTCTCGAACATCTGTTCGATGCGCTCCTTGGCAGCAAGCGCCTTGGCCGAATCGGGCGACGAGACGGTCACCGTCCCATCATCGTCCACCTCGATCGTGGCCCCGGTCTCTTCCTCGAGGCCCCGGATCATCTTTCCGCCCGGGCCGATCAGCTTGCCGATCTCGTCCTGAGCGATCTTGAGCTGGATCAGGCGCGGGGCGTTTGCCGAGATGTCCGTACGCGGCTCGGGCAGCGTCTTGAGCATCTCGCGGAGGATGTGCAGACGGGCGTTGCGCCCCTTCTCCAGGGCGCCCCGTACGACCTCTTCGGTGAGTCCCCTGTTCTTCACATCGAGCTGGATGGCGGTGATGCCGCGCTGGCTGCCGGCGACCTTGAAGTCCATGTCGCCGAAGTGGTCTTCGCTGCCCAGGATGTCGGTCAGCAGGTGGCTCTCGCCGGCCTCTTCGATCAGGCCGATGGAGATGCCCTCCACCGGCCGACGGATGGGCACACCCGCGTCCATCAGGGACAACGTGGCACCGCATACGCTGGCCTGCGAGGTCGAGCCGTTGCTTTCCATAATGGCGGCGACCAGCCGGAGCGTATAGGGGAACTCCTCGCCGGCCGGCAGCACCTTCGAGAGTGCCTTTTCGGCAAGGGCGCCGTGGCCGATATCCCGACGCGACGGGCCTCGGTCCGGCTTGGCTTCGCCCACTGCGAACGACGGGTGCTTGTAATGGAGCATGAACGTGCGTCCGTACTCCTCGTACAGGCCGTCGACCAGTTCCTCGTCCATCGAGGTGCCCAGCGTGGCGACGACCAGAGCTTGTGTCTCGCCGCGCCGGAACATGGCCGAACCGTGTGTTCGGGGCAGAAAACCGACCTGGCATTCGATGGGCCTGACGTCGTCCAGCCCTCGTCCGTCGACTCGTTTTCCGGTGCAGATCATCTGCCGGGTCATCTCACGAACCAGGCGGTGGAAGTACTCCTTCACCGCCTCGGGGTCGGCGGGATTCTCGGCGTCTTCGTCGCACAGTTCATCGACCAGTGCGTCCTTGATCGTGCGTTCGGCGGTATCGCGGGCCAGCTTGGTCGGCAGGTTGATCTTCTCGCGGAGCCGGTCCTCGGCCTTTTCTTTCACCAGGCGGAACAGGTCCTCGTCATCTTCCATTTCGGGCGGGAGCTGCTTGGGCTTGCCCACCTCCATCGCCAGTTCTTCCTGGATGTCGATGATCGGCTGCAGCTCGCGCTGGGCGAGCAGGATGGCGTCGGCGACCTCTTCTTCCGGGACCTCGTTCGCCTCGGCCTCGATCATCACCACGCGATCGCGGGTGCCCGAGACGACCACCGACAGGTCGCTCTGTTCGTTCTCCTGGACGGTCGGGTTGACCACCAGTTCGCCGTCGACACGTGCGACGCGAACCGTTGCCACCGGCCCGTCGAAGGGGATGGGCGACAGGGCCACTGCCGCCGATGCGCCGACCATGGCCAGCACGTCGGGGTCACATTCTTCGGCCTCGGCGGAGAGCACGATGCCGTTGATCTGCACCTCGTTGCGGTACCCCTCGGGGAAGAGCGGCCGCATCGGGCGGTCGATCATCCGCATAGTGAGGGTTTCTTTCATCGACGGGCGGCCTTCGCGACGATAGAACCGACCGCCGGGAATTTTGCCCGAAGCGAACAGCTCCTCGCGATAGCCGACGAACAGAGGGAGGAACGGGATGTCCCGACGTTCCCCCATCACGACCGTCACCAGGACGACCGCGTCTCCGTATTTGACCAACACCGCCCCGCTTGCCTGGCCGGCGAGGTCTCCTGTCTCGATTATTAGATTCTTGCTTCCAACCTTACATTCCACAGCTACTGCCAAACCATTCCTCCTGACAAGACCATCCGAGATCGTTTCTCTGCCGCGTGCGTTATTTCCGCAGTCCCAGCCGTTCGATCAGCCGACGGTATCGCCCCCGGTCCTTTCGGGCCAGATATTGCAGCAGGGCGGTCCGTTTGCCGACCATTGTAAGCAGCCCCCGCCTCGACGCGTGGTCCTCTTTGTGAGACCGCACGTGCTGGGCGAGTTCATTAATTCGATGAGTCAAAATCGCGACCTGAATCTCGGGGGATCCAGTATCTTCTTCATGTACTCGAAATTCGCTAATCAACTCTTGCTTCTTCTCTTTGTCCAAACCTGTGCTCATACAGACTGTCCGTTCCTGACTGGGGGACTCATCGAAATGTACCGGAGATACTCTCTCCAGACCAAGTTATCATCCCCGAATTATAAGTGCTGTTCGAGCAAAATGCAATGAATTTCAAATTCTTTCCGCCGGTTTCCTGAAAAACCTTGCCGAATTCGGCCCCAATCCAAACGGCGGGCGGGGCACCAGGCCGCCGCTGAGCGGCCAACAATAGCCGCCGCCGGGCTCCTCCAGACAGACGCCCGGTTAGACTGACCTCACGACGATATTCTCGAATCGCCCGCCCCTGCGGGTTGAAACCCGTCTGTGGAAGAATATAATGAAAGGGTTACAGTAGCCCAATGAGGAGGGGAAAGGGCGGTACGTATTGGCCGACAGTGGACATCTCGCCGAGCCACTTCATCACTAAATAGCCCGGGAGTCGCCAATGAATTCATGCAGTCATCTTGGTACGTCAGCCGTGAAGAGGTCATTCCGCACCCCTGTATCTGTCGTCACGTGGGCGGTCTCTGTTCTTCTGCTTATCACCCTCTCGTCCGTGCCGGCTCAAGCCGGGGCCGACTGGCCGATGTGGGGCTACGACGCCTATCGGAGCAACGCGTCCCCCGAGGCCCTCGAACTGCCCGAAGAACTCCACCTGCAGTGGGCACGCGAGCTGCCCGCCCCGCGCCGGGCTTGGCGACGCCAAATGGACGACCGGGACAAGCTCGAGTTCGACCTGTCCTATTCGCCCGTCGTCATGGGCGGCCGGCTGTTCATCTCGTCGATGACGAACGACAGCTTGACCGCCTACTCGGTCGAGTCCGGAGAGAAGCTGTGGCGGTTCTACGCCGACGGCCCGGCCCGGCTCGCACCGGCGGCACACGACGGCCGGGTTTATTTTGTGTCCGACGACGCCCGGCTCTACTGCCTCGACGCGGCGACCGGCGAGCTTGTCTGGTCCTACGATACGGCGCCGACCGACCACCGCGTACTGGGCAACGAGCGGGTGATCAGCATGTGGGCGGCCCGCGGCGGTCCCGTCGTCAAGGACGGGACGGTCTATTTCGCGGCGGGTGTCTGGCCGTTCCTGGGGACGTTCGTCTTCGCCCTCGACGCCGAGACCGGCGAGGTCGAGTGGGCCAACACCGGAGAGGGGCCGCGGTGGGAGGCACAGCCGCACAGCAACGCGTTTTCCTTTGCCGGCCTGGCCCCGCAGGGGTACCTGGCCGCCTCGGGCGACCGGCTGGTCGTGTCCGGCGGACGGGCTCTGCCGGGACTGTTCGACCGGAACGACGGGTCCCTGATCCACCTCAGAGTCGATGGCAAGAACACCGGCGGCTACCGGGTCCGGATCGAACGCGACCACTACAACAACCACGGCCGCACCTTCCGCCTGGGAGACGGGCGCGGGGAAGACTCGCCCGAACCCGACGATTACGTAAAGGCGAGGCGGGCCAAACAGCGTGCCCTGCACGAACGGACGGAGGCGGTCAAGGAAGCGCTGGGCGAGGACGACGAGGTATTCGAGAGCATCGTCGCCGACGGCCGGCTGATCGTGACCACTACCGCGGGCCACATCTACTGCTTCGGCCCCAGACGAACGGCCTCGCCCCAGGTGTTCAGCTACCGCCCACAGACGCCAGAGCCGTCCGACACGGAGGCCGGGCGGCTGGCCGCTGC